>CAMZLN010000318.1 GCA_947311465.1 uncultured Saprospiraceae bacterium | reverse complement strand
CTCTCCAAAGTCGAGACTGGATGAGTTGACGGTTAAAAATAAAGCTTAATCTTAAGAATAATGTCCTTTGTAAATTCAACTCATCCTTCATCTAAGGAGTAACGAAGTTGCGACTGACTCATCTTATAATCTTTTTTACCACAAAGATCACAACTACTTAACTCTTTCCAGAACAATTTCAAAATCGAATTTAGAAATTTGAGCACTCAAAAATAATGAATCCGCTAAGATCTTAGTAATTACAAAATCAATATCCTGCTTTCCTTCCCGTTGTTTTATCGTATCCCCAGCAATTTCATAAGTATATTCACCGATGAAACCTGTTCCCCCTAGATTACTGAATATTTTCCCATTCTTGGTGAATTCATATTTTATACCTTGCAATGTAGGAGCATCTTGTCCATCTCTCTTTGCTTCAACAAATTGCCATTTTCCAAGAATCATTTTTTTATAATCTATGGGTTTGTCAGTAGTACAAGTGAATAAAAATCCAATAGCAAGAAATAATAGAAATGTTTTTTTCATAGTGTAATCAAATAATTATTAAAATATAGTGTCAAAATAGGGCTAAAAACATTAAAAAGCAAAAAAAAAGACCTCCACCAATAAAAATTCAAGAAGTTCCTTGATATTTGATGATTAACAATCGTATCTTTGTACGAAATTGACAATAATGTATAACAATAATCAAGTAGAAATAATGGCACCTGTTGGCTCTTTTGAAGCTTTAAGAGCAGCCATTCAAGCAGGAGCAGATTCCGTGTATTTTGGAGTTGAACAGTTGAATATGAGAGCACGTTCATCCATAAATTTCACTATTGATGATCTTAAAACAATTGTAGAATTATGTGATTCCAATCAAGTAAAGTCCTATTTGACATTGAATACTATTTTATACAATCATGATATTCCTTTAATGAAAAGTATTGTCGATGCAGCAAAAGATAATGGAATAAGTGCTATGATTACAATGGATCATGCAGCTATCGCTTACGCAAATTCAATTGGATTGCCAGTCCATATTTCTACGCAGATCAATATCACCAATATAGAAACCCTCAAGTTTTATGCAAAATTCGCAGATGTCGTTGTACTTTCTAGAGAATTAACAATATCACAAGTTGCTGAAATTTGCAAACAAGTGAAAGAACAAAATGTACTTGGACCCGCAGGAGAATTGGTTCGTGTAGAAGTATTCGTACATGGTGCATTGTGCATGGCTGTTTCTGGAAAATGTTATTTAAGTCTACACACTGCAAATTCTTCAGCAAATAGAGGTGCTTGCAAACAAAACTGTAGACGCCAATATACTGTAACCGATGACGAAGGAAATGAGTTATTGATTGACAATGAATACATTATGTCGCCAAAAGATTTAAATACTATTGGATTTTTAGATACTTTGATTGAAACAGGAGTGAGTGTTTTAAAGATTGAAGGAAGAGGCAAATCTGCAGATTATGTACTTGAAGCGGTGTCGTGTTATAAAGAAGCCTCAATTGCAGTAGCAGAAGGCACTTTCGATGAAGCAAAGGTAGAAGATTGGAACGAACGACTGAGTAATGTCTATAATCGTGGATTCTGGGGTGGATATTTTATGGGTAAAAAACTAGGAGAATGGACTGATTCTCATGGTTCGAAAGCAAAACAAAGAAAAACTTTTCTAGGAAAAGGCATCAAATTTTATGCGAATATTGCAGTGGGTGAATTCAAACTTCAAGCAGGTGATATCAAAGTAGGCGATGAAATAATCATAACAGGTCCTACGACTGGAATATTTAAAATGGAAGTAAAAGAATTAAGAGTTGAGAATAAATCAGTTCAAGAACATACCAATAGAGGTGTTCATTTTTCAATGCCCTTGCCTGAAAAAATTCGTCCATCTGACAAACTTTATAAAATTGTACCTGCGTGATTTTAATTACCCATCTTCGTCACAAATGTATAGGTTGCAACTCTTGTGTAGAGTCTGCACCAGATTTATGGATTATGTCAAAAAAGGATGGAAAAAGCTATCTTAGAAAAAGTGACGAAAAAGGAAAATATTATACCCTAAAAACATCTATTCTTGAATATGACACCAATAAAGAAGCTGCGGATAATTGCCCTGTGAATATCATTTCAGTAAAAATCCTTTAATATTTACCTCTAATTATCAGTATAAACCACTAATTATCAGAGCTTTTTGTAAATAACATCTTGTTTTTATAATAAAAAGCGTTATTTGTGACATATCATGTTGATTTACGTCAATATAATAGTTTATTAATTTATCAAAACAAACAAAAACATGAGTGTTAATTTATTAGACTTGTTGTCAAAACAAGTTACAGGCAGCCTTGCATCACAGGCAAGCGGATTCTTAGGTGAATCAGAATCAAGTATCACAAGCGCATTAGGCGGTATTTTCCCATCATTACTAGGATCAGCAATGAAATTAGGATCTAATCAATCTGGAGCAACTCAGATGATGGATATGATGAGTAGTATGGATGATAGTTTTATGGACAATATTGGAGGAGTATTTAGTGGTGGAGCAGATTCAGTATCTAAGTTTTCAGGTGTTGGATCAAGTATCGTTAAAATGCTATTGGGCAATAAAATGGGTGGTCTTCTTGATTTAGTAACGGGTGAAAGTGGTCTTAAGAAAAGTACTGCTGGATCATTATTAAGTATGGCAGCTCCTTTTTTAATCGGAATGATTAAAAGACAAGTGATGAACAAAGGTGTTTCAGGATTGATGGGTCTTCTAGGTAGTCAAAAAGATTTTATAAAAGATGCTTTACCTAGTAAGTATAGTAATATCCTTGGATTAGGCGATATGTTTGGTTCTGCGAAACAAGCAGTTTCTAATGTTGCATCTTCTACGGCTAACGTAGCATCAAATGTAGCTGCGGCAACAGTTGATACTGGTAAAAAAGCAGGTGGAAGTATCATGAAATGGTTAATTCCAGCTTTATTGGCTTTATTGGCTTTAGTATATTTTGGAATGAAAACGGGATGTAGTGCTGTAGATAATGCGGCTGATTCAGTAACCAATACGACCAAAATTGTTGTAGGAGGTGCAGCAGATATAGCTAAAAAAGGAGTTGATGTAGCGGGTGATGCAGCAGGAGCTGCTGCGGGATTAGCAGCAAGTGCATTCGGAAAAGTAAACGAAGCAGCAAAAGCGGCTTTAGATAAGATTACTTTTGCAACTGGATCTGCAGGTGATCAAATCACTAAATTTATCGCAGGAGGTTTCAAAGGAGACGGTCACTTTAAATTCAATAACTTAAACTTCGCAACAGGAAAAGCAACTATCCAAGGAGAAGCTGGAACTGAAGTGGATAATTTAGCCGCTATATTAGCAGCATATCCAGAATTGAAAATTGAAATTCAAGGACATACTGATAATACAGGTAATGCAGAAATGAATAAACAACTTTCTCAAATGAGAGCAGATGCTGTTAAAGCTAGATTGGGGGTAAAAGGAATTAATGCAAATAGAATTTCTGCTGTAGGATTTGGAGCAGATAAACCAACTGCATCAAATGATACTGATGAAGGAAGAGCAGCTAATCGAAGAATTGAAGTAGTAATCGTAAAATAATCATTTTTTAGAATATTAAAAAGTGATTTTCAATTAAATATTCTAGCTCGTTGTCGTTTCGGCAACGGGCTTTTTTTATCTTCACAATAAAAATAAATTATGGTAAAAAGTGTAGGTATATTTTGTGGATCGAGTAGCGGAAAAGATCCATTTTTTGAAGAAACAACCGCCCAAATTGCAAAATTATTATCAGAAAAAAATATAAGAATGGTATATGGTGGTGGAGCCGTAGGTCTAATGGGAAAACTCACAGATGCTACCATCCAAGCTAAAGGATATATTATAGGTGTAATTCCAGAACGCCTTGTAGATATGGAATTAGCTCACCCTGGAGCCAATGAAATGATTGTCGTTGATTCAATGCATACAAGAAAAGTCAAAATTGCAGAATTGTCAGATGCTTTCATAGCTCTTCCAGGTGGGATGGGAACAATCGAAGAAATTACAGAAATGTTTACCTTGACGCAACTTGGCTATTTTAACAAACCCTGTATTTTATATAATGTGAATGGCTATTATGATAAGTTTATTGAATTTATGGAACACATGGTTGCTAATAAATTTATGAAACAAGCACATAAAGACATGATGTTGATAGCAACTACACCTCAAGCAATTATTGAAATTTTGGAAAATAATGATATTGAGTATGTTCCAAAGTGGCAGTAAGTTCATTTTGTTAATATTTGTTAATAATTTTTATCTGTGAGCCATATCACCAAAGGTTCATATAAGTGAACTTATCTTTGTATCGAATTTAAATTAGGAATACATTAAAAATGTACATTTATTTTTTCACAGTTCCATAATAAACACAAATAAAATCATAAAGAAATGCAATTAGTAAAAAGTTTATTTTTAATGTTGAGTTTGTTTACTTTCGCAAATTCAATTTCAGCACAAGAGACAGCAGTAATATCAAATGTTAATGTTGCAGAATTCAAAAAAATGATGAGTGATGAGAATGTAGTTATTCTTGATGTTAGAACACCAAAAGAAGTAGCTCAAGGTGCTGTACCAAATGCTCAAAATATCAATGTATTTGATAATTTTGCAGCAAATATTTCAAAATTAGACAAATCCAAAACGTATTTAGTTTACTGTAGAAGCGGAAGAAGAAGCGCAAACGCAGCGAATCAAATGGCTAATGCGGGATTTACAAAAATATACAATCTTTTGGGCGGTTATAATGCCTATAGTAGATAGATCAATTTGGGGTTATTTTAGAGTTATTTATATAAAGGCTAGTACGAAAGTACTGGTCTTTTTTTTTATTATATTCCCAATAATTCTAACTATCTTAGCAAAAATCGAAAATAATGAATCAACTTCAACACGAATCTAGCCCCTATTTATTACAACATAAAAACAATCCTGTAGATTGGAACGCTTGGAATGATAGCTCATTACAAAGAGCCAAAGATGAGAACAAACCCATTCTAGTAAGTATCGGATATTCTACCTGTCATTGGTGTCATGTCATGGAACACGAGTCTTTTGAAGATAAGCAAGTTGCAAGATTTATGAATGAAAATTTTATCAATATCAAGATTGATAGAGAAGAGCGGCCTGATTTGGATGCGATATACATGCAGGCTTGTCAGATTATTGCGGGAACGGGCGGTTGGCCATTAAATGTATTTCTGACACCCGATTTAAAACCGTTTTTTGCAGGTACCTACTTTCCTCCTGTTGAAAAATATGGGCGAAAATCTTGGTTACAAACCCTCCAATTTGTGTTGTATAATTTCAAAGAAAATAGAGCCGTTGTAGAGACCGAAGCGAATAAAGTACTACATAGGATTCAAGGAGTCGAAAAAATATTTGATAAAGATATTTCTCTTTTAGTACAAGATGATAATATTTTCAAAAAAGAATATGCAGATGAAATTTGTAAACAACTAGAAACCTATTTTGATACTAAAAATGGTGGATTTGGTGGCGCACCCAAATTTCCCAATATCATGAATTTAGAATATTTACTCAAATATCATCATTTCACAAAAAATGAAACGGCATTGAACCATGTAATTTTTTCTTTAGATAAAATGCTTCAAGGAGGAATTTACGATCATCTAGGAGGTGGATTGGCAAGATATTCAACGGATGAACGATGGTTGGCACCGCATTTTGAGAAGATGCTTTATGACAATGGGCTTTTACTTGGGATATTAGCCGAAGCATATCAAGTCACTGGTTTTGAACGCTATAAAACTATTATCGACGACATTACTTTATGGATTGATAATGAAATGACAAGTCCAGAAGGTGGTATTTATGCAGCATTGGATGCCGATAGTGAGGGAGTAGAAGGGAAATTCTACGTTTGGGATAAACATGAAATAGATCAAGTTCTAGGAAAAGACGCTCCCCTATTTTGTGCATTTTTTGATGTTTCTAAAACTGGAAACTGGGAATATACCAATATTTTGAATATCCCAATCCCAATGCCAAAATTTGTTAAAAACAATAATCTAAAACTTGAAGATTTTCAAAATCAAATTAATAAAAATAAATCTACCTTATTAGAAATTAGAAACAAACGGATTCATCCACATCGAGATGAGAAAATTTTATTGAGTTGGAATGCACTGCTATGTATCGGATATGCCAAGGTTGCTAAAGCTTTGAATAGTGAAAAATACAAGAAAAAAGCTAGTCAATTACTTCAATTTTTATTGGATAAATTTCAAAAAGAAAATGGAGAATTATGGCATACTTATACCAATCAAAAAGCTCATATTGATGGACAAATTTCTGATTATGGATATTTAATTTCTGCGATTTTAGAAGTTTATGAATTTTCACAAGAAGAAAGTCTATTGAAAAAAGCGGAATCATTAACGGAAAAAACTTTGGAATTATTTAGTGATGAAAAAAGCACATTATTTGTAAGTTCTCCTAAAAATCAAGATCATATCATTGTGAATCAAAAAGAGATTTATGATGCAGAACGACCATCAGGCAATTCTATGATGATGATGAATTTGAAAAAATTAGGACTTTTGATTGGAAATGATACGTATATGGATCATTCCTATAAAATGTTGGTTCAAATGAAAGATGTTTTCTCCAAACAAGCATTTTCATTTTCAAAATGGGCAACGGCTATGTTGATTGAATTGTATGGGCTGCCAGAAATTGCGATTATTGGAGAAAAAGCAAGTGACTATTTAGATGAGATTAATATGAAATTTATTCCTGAAAAGATTATTATGACTAGTGCAAATACAAATGATAACTTTCCTTTGATGGAAGGGAAAGTGGTCAAGGCCGGGGAGACATTGATTTATGTTTGTGAGGGGTTTGCTTGTCGGAAGCCTGTGGGTATTGATGAATTGGAGATTTAATTCATTCTGTTGAGTCACTGTCTTTTGATTCTTTGACTATTGACTCGATGAATCTTTTATGTCTTTCTTTTTCATCTTTAATTAACAGATCGCACTCTTTTTCAGAAATGAGTTCCCCATACAATTTTCGAAATTTAAAACCACTATCTGTAATAATTTCATAGCTTGAATATTTTAACTTTACTGAAATAGTTGAACTAAAATCAAAATCAGGAAAACCAACTTTTTTAAAAGTAATATAGCGATAATAAAACCGGAAATCTGGTGTACTTTTTGTAATTTTATCTTTTATTATTGGAACAGAATTTGGATATTGTTCCCAATCTACACCATTTAACCAGATTTCTTTTTTTAGATAAAATTCATCAAAAGTACTTAAATTCTCAAAAAATAAAACAGCCAAAGGAAGAATTGAATTTTCATATAAATCCAACACAATATTTAATGACTTAATAATTTTATTCTCTTTATTACTATTGGCAATTGAATGCTTCAACAAAGCAATCTCCTTATCAATGTCATCTAAATCTTCAATAGGCTCCCCTTTCGCTCCAGAAATCATAATTTCCAAAGATTTATGAAGATTTGACGCAATATATTCAACAAAAGGCGAAAATTGTCCCGCATCTGCTTGACGTAAAACAGAATAATAATTCTCCTTATCTTCGGTCTTAATTATCACAGGAGGATATCCAAACCTCATCAAGATAAAATTCATTAAAATCCTAGCAGTACGACCATTTCCATCATCAAAAGGGTGAATTCTTATAAATTTATAATGAAATTCTGATGCCAAAAGAATTGGTTCTACATCCTTATTCTCAATTTCAGATTTATACCAAGCAATCAAATCCATCATCTTTGCTGGCGTCTCCTCGGGTGTAGCAAACCTAAATATTTCTCCAGTTTTAGTTTTTACATGATTAGGAGTTGATTTATATTCTCCAATTTTTATTTTCTTTTTAGTCGGCTCACCATTTGGAGTTAAAGCATCAACTTCATAGGGGTTTTTCAATAATAATTGGTGAATAGAACGGATGAAATGCTCCGTTAAAGGTCGGTTTTTCTTAACAACATCTTCAATCCATTTAATAGCTTCATCATGACCTGCAATTTCTATATGATCTTTTAATGGTTTTCCTTGCGCGGTAATATTAAATAAAATCAAGGCTTTTGTCTCCCCATAAGTCAATGAATTTCCTTCAATATGATTAGAATGGTAATTCCAATCCAGTCTAAATTTTTGCATGATTCTCAACTCATCCTCTTGACTTAGAGGACGAAGATTATCTAACTCCTGTTTTAAAATTATACATTTTTCAATAATATTCATTATGTCATTTTTTCTAATCAATCAAATTTAACATTTTATATATTCTTTTTCAATTTTATTTATAATTTGTACCAAAATCTCTATTTAGTGGCTGGATGGAAACTCACAATTTTTACAAAATGAATTATTT
>CAMZLN010000317.1 GCA_947311465.1 uncultured Saprospiraceae bacterium | reverse complement strand
ATTGGCTGTTGAAAGTAATTTATGGAAACAATGACGAAAAGAATTTCATCAGACTCGCAACCAACTTGACATAAGATAAATTATAGGCAAGTTTTCAAATAAAAAAAACATCTAAAAAAACCTTTTTCAAATCTATAACATCTTTAGAATATAAGGCAATAAATTATTGTCATTTGTAGTAATCTTTGAGCTCTGAGTATTACTTGATTAAATTAAACTAAAAAAGATGAAGAATTATATATTAATTATAATGATGCTTGTAATTGTATCAAGTTGTAGAAAAAGTATCGACGAGTATGATGCTACAGTTATCGAAGAACCGCCAATTGTTTTAGTCGAAACCAGTTTTAGTGGGCAAATAGTAGATGAAAATGGAGAACCTGTTTCTGGAGCTGATGTTTTTGTTGGACATAATAGTACAATAACCAATTCAAAAGGTAGGTTTGCATTCAATAAAATTGCTGTTAAAAAGGGAGAAATTCTAATCCGAGCCGAAAAAGATGATTTTTTTATAAGCTCAACAATTTTACGAAATTCAACCACCGCTAGGTCGTTTCCAAGATTGATTATGCTAGATAAGGGAGAACCCAAAGTGTATAATACAAATTCTGAAGAGCCATTGGAACTTGAAAATGGTGTAAAATTAAATTTTAAAAAACATAGTTTACGTACAGCATCAGGCGATTTCTTTTCTGGAAATGCCAATGTTTTTACAAAAACTTCATCCCCAAATGATCGTGATTTTGTTAATGCTTTACCTGGTTCTTTAAAAGGGGTCAATAAAGATAAGCAAGCCAAAGCTTTGGCGCCAATAAATTTGCTGAAAATTGAATTGGAAACTGAGGATGGTCAAAAACTTGAAATTGGTGAAGAAGTGGATATCGAAATCCCAATTCCACCAGAATTATTGGCAAATGCGCCTGATACAATTTCATTGTGGGTGTTTGATTTGGACTTGGGGAGATGGTTGCAGCGGGATCTTTGTGAAAAAGATCACGGTGTTTATACAGGAACTATTTTAGGTACAGGGACTTACATTCCTTGCGAACAGTATGATTTAGTCAACTTTGAAACGAATATATTTCATATTGATACAACTCCTGCGAGTTATTTGGTGCTAGATTTGAACGCTAGAGATGTTACTTTTAGAGAAAGATGGTATTCTGATTCTGACGGTAATTTCAAAACTACAGTTCCCAAAGGATATATTTTGGATTATACAATCACTGATATTTGTAATACAGTTCTTTATGAATCTCCTATCGGTGAGTTCAATAATGATGTTGTCCTTGCTCCCATTTTATTGGATTCAATCATTGATACTTTTTCATTTGTAATGACAGGAAGATTGCTAGATTGCGATCAAAATCCAATTGATACAGGGCTTGTAGAAGTTTATTTTCAAAACCATTTTAGGCGAGTTTGGACAGATGCCGACGGCTATTTTGAGAATGAGATATCTTTTAGTTGTACAGATTTTCCTGAAATATTGGTAATGGGCTATGATCAAGAAAGTAAATTGAGAAGTGAAAATATTATTGATATTGAAGAAGATATTGATTTTGGAGATATTATCGCTTGTCAGGAAAAAAATGATTTTTTCAAGTTTGTTTTTAAAGATGAAGAATATGAAATTATCCCTTGCAATTTTAAATTAGGGGGTACTTCTGGACCTGATTTTAATACACGTTCTAAATATATTCGCTCGTATAACGAAAAGGAATATGTCGGATTAATTATTAAAAATGATATACAATACCAGAATACCGCACCCAAACCAGCAATTTTTTGGAGTGATAGTTTAGGGGTAGGAAGTGTGTTTCCTTCTCTTCAAACACAAGATTTTGATATGATAGTAACTATAACAGAAGAAAATGCTAACTTTATAGCAGGTACTTTTACTGGGTTTGTTCAAGAAGATGGAGAATCAGGGTCTTTTCCAGTAACAGGAGAGTTTAAAGCAAGAAAGTAATAAATGAAACTAAATTCATTGATATCCAAGGCTATCGAGCATGATAGGGTGGCGCAAAAGACAATTGTAAGTCAGTTTGCGCCCTACCTATTTGCGGTATGTAAGCGATATTTAAGTCATGCAGATGCTAAAGATGCGCTGCAAGATGCTTTTGTTTTAATTTTTAAAAATCTACATCAATTTAACGCCACTGAACCACAATTTCAATATTGGTTAAGAAGAATAGCCGTCAATGCAGCTTTATCAAAAATTCGAAAATCATCCTATAAATCGGAATTGTATCTTGATACGGATCACTTGGAAAAGACTAGGACTCCAAAAGTCATTGACGATTTAGAAACGCAAGATATTTTGAAATTATTGAACCTATTACCCGAAAAACAAAAGCAAGTTTTTAATTTATATATTATTGATGGATTTAAACATAAAGAAATAGCAGTATTTCTTGAGATAACTGAACAAAATTCTAAAAATCTACTTTTTAAGGCTAGAAAAACCATGCAAGAACTCATTTTAGATTCAGAAAAAATTCGCTCCAGATGAAATTATCAAATAAAGAAAACAAAATAAAAGATTTATTCCAAAATGATGAGTTTCCTCTAAATGTTGATGCATTTTGGGATGAACTGGAGCCAAAACTTGAAAAAAAGAAAAAACGAAGGTTTATCTTTTGGTTTTTGATAGGTGGACTGTTGCTTGGCTATGGTGCCGCTCAATTTGGGTCATCTGATACAATAGAAATTGCTAGTTCCGAAGTTTCAAAAGTAAATGCAAATATTGTTGAAAAAGACGATGATTGTTTAGAATCTGAATTTTCTGAAGTTGCCATAGATTCAAAAAATAGTGTAACTAAAGAAATTGTTGAAGTTACGCCTATTAAAAAAGAATCACAAAAAGAAGGTCTCTCCTCTCCTATTTTATATTCAGGGATTGAAAAATTGAGTATGAATGGTATTCAATTGGAAAAAGAAAATATTAAAACGGAAGTCAAAACTAAAAATAAAATAGTTCAAAAAATACTCCCTAGAAGAAACTCGGAAATCATAAATTCTAAATTGAACATTATTAATACTGGTTTTTTGACAAATTCCGTTAATTCTAATCAATTTTCTGTAAAAAAGCCTATTTATACAAAAGCAAAAGTCGCTGATCCTCTTAAAATAATATCAAAGGAGGAGAGAATGAGATTGCAAAAAGCTAAAAAGAAACAAAGAATGGCGATGATCGCTGCCAAGAAGAAAGCCGCTAAGCAGAGAAAACGAAAGCGACAATTTAAACGAAACATTAAGAAAATAAAGAAGATATTTAATCCTTGGTCTACGGAGCTCGATGTAGCTTATGGTATTGAATATGCTGTGAAAATCATGAAAGCAGATTTTCCAAAGTTTGAGCCACTTATCACAAAACGTAAAAAAGAAGAAACGATGTTGGAAACTCAGTTTTTTGGCATTAACATGAATCATAAACATAAAAATGGGTTTGTATTCGAATACGGAATCGACTACCGTCAAATGACACAACTCTATGAGTTTTCTTCATACAAAGAACGTGAATATCAAAAGAAAGGAGTGACAGAAGTGGTAGAAGATAACTTTGGGAATACCATTCGAGAAAGTTATGGTATGAAAACTATTCATGAAACGATTAAAATTAATAGACATATTTATAAGCGACAGTATATGGTGAATGTGCCACTTTCAATTGGATATTTTAAGATGAAAAGAAAATATTATTTTGAAATTTTAGGGGGAGTAGATATCAATGTTTTTGTGAAACGACCAGACCCGATTATATTTGCTGAAGCTATTTATGACACACCATTTAAAGGATCGCATCCAGTATTTTATTCAAAAACAGGTATTGGATTATCGGGTTCTTTTAAAATCGCTAGAAAAATAACGAAAAGACTCACGATTTATGGTGCGCCATATTTTAAAGTCAATTTAAGACCAATAACAACTTTAAATTATGGTTTGTACGAAAAATATCATTTTGTAGGGCTGCATCTGGGATTAAAAATGAATCTTTATCAATAATGGAGGACGGACTTCAGTCCGTTAAATATCAAAAATCTAAAAGTAATTTGCGTCAATATATAGGGTTTTATTTGTCCAGTTCGTTTTAGTATTGTAAATTAGTTATTAATTCTAATTCTATACCTACTCAAACATGATAAAACACTATTTACTACTATTTTTCATAAGTATTTTTACCAATTTATTAGAAGCACAGCATGAATGGATTCGTACCAATCCAGGCGGTGGTGGAGCATTTAGTACCGTTGAGCAAGAACCATCAGGTGTTTTAGTAGCAGCGTCAGATCTAAGTGGAGTTTACATCAGTTACAATAATGGTCAATCGTGGAAATCACAAGGTAATTTGGATGGAATTATTAGAAATTATTTTTTTCTAAAAATTGATTGACTACTGAATAATAAATTATATATTTACAAATAAAAAAATCATGCTTAGAATACAAATACTATTATTTACATTATTTACATTTTTATCATTAAATGCTCAACAACACAACTGGATTCAAACTAATCCTGGTGGTGGCGGGGCTATTGCAGTGGTAGGAGCTACTGCCAATGGAATGATTGTAGCGGCATCAGACCTAAGTGGCGTCTATACATCTACCAATAATGGTCAATCATGGAGTGTTAAAGGAGCAACTCAAGGGTTGACTGAAACCCATATTTCTTGCCTTGGTTTTCATCCAACCAATGGAAATACATTTATCGCAGGTACGGGAAATGGTGCATTTAAAACAACCGATGGGGGAAATCATTTTACAGTCTGCAATATTGAAGTCAGTCCTAATAAAGGGATTGGTTATGTAGAAAGTATTGGAATGGCTTTTTCGGATACAAATATTGGCTATATGGCTCATTATGAATGGTGGGAACCCGAAATGTCTTTTTTAAAAACAACAGATGGTGGAAATAATTGGACAAAAGTCTCCAACGATTTACCCCCATTAACAAGAATTGTGAAAATTCTTGTGGATAAAAATGATGCAAATTTAGTTTATGCACTAGGTGGTCGAGCTCGTTTTGGTTGCTCAGAACCTTATTTATACAAGTCCACCAATGGCGGACAAAATTGGACAAGAATTGCAACTAGTGTCGGATCTATATTAGATTTTGACTTACACCCAACTGACCCTAATATCATTTTTGCTACCAACTTTCAAATGGCTTCAAACCCTTGTGATGTTGAACTTTGGGAATATGTGGAAGGTGTAGGTTACTTATTTAAAAGTACAAATGGGGGAAGTAATTTTACACAAATTGGAAATTATGGCGGAATAATAAGTGTGGATGATAACCCAGATCATATTACGGTAACAGATATTATTGCCATAGCTGATTGGAATGATGCTGCGGGTACTTGGGAAACCAATGATGGTGGAGATTCTTGGATGCATACTGGATTTATTTCGGATTGGACTTACGGTTGGACTACTCAGAGTTTTGCTTATACATTCAGTTATAACGGATTGAATAAGCAAAACTCTGAGTAGTCCAACCGTAAGTCCAATCCGAAATAAATCCAGTATGCATCCAAGAATCTCCACCATCATTGGTT
>CAMZLN010000316.1 GCA_947311465.1 uncultured Saprospiraceae bacterium | reverse complement strand
CTGGAACGTCTGTGTAGTTTACTCTACCGAGGGTTCGAATCCCTTCCTCTCAGCCATAATCCTATTTTTTCAAACCATTTTTCACATTCTCTCCGGCATCTCAATCCCCAACAATCCCATTCCCAACTTCAAAACATTAGCCACCGCCATACTCAACTTCATTCTAAACGCCTTCGCTTCGGGACTTTCCGCACGTATAATACTCAAATCATGGTAAAAACGATGAAACATCTTCGCCAATTCATAATTATAACCTGCTATTTCAGAAGGATCATGATTTTTAGCTGCGATATCAATTGCATCAGGAAAAGCATATACTTTTTTAATCAATTCCTTTTCCAAATGATGAATATTTTTATAATTTTCAGAAATCCCTAAATCTCCTGCTTTTCTCAAAATTGATAAAATACGAACATAGGCATTTTGAATATAAGGTCCCGTATTTCCTTGCATATCTACAGATTCCGAAGGATTAAAGACCATACGTTTCTGCGGATTCACTTTTAAAATAAAGTATTTCAAGGCGGATAAACCAATTTTTTCGATGATAGCCATTTGTTGTTCAGTATTATAAGATGAAATATCACCACGCTCGGCAGTTCCTTTTTTAGCTTCGCCAACCACTTCATTCATCAAATCATCAGCATCTACGACGGTTCCTTCACGTGATTTCATACGTCCCGTAGGTAAATCGACCATTCCATAAGAAAGATGATACAATCCATCTGCATAAGGAGTTTCCAATTTTTTTAAAGTTTCAAAGAGTACTTTAAAGTGATAATTCTGTTCATCTCCTACCGTATAAATCATCTGTTTGGTACCAAAATCTTGATAACGCAAATCCGCAGTTCCAAGATCTTGGGTCAAATACACAGAAGTTCCATCTGAACGTAAAACGATTTTGTGATCCAATTTTCTATCTGTCAAATCAATCCAAACAGAACCATCATCTTTTTGATAAAAAACGCCATTTTCTAGGCCTATATCTACCATTTTTTTACCCAGAAGGTAAGTTTCAGATTCATAATAAGTTTTGTCAAAATCAACGCCCAATCGTGTATAAGTGGCTTCAAACCCCTTGTAAACCCAACTATTCATTTCTGCCCATAATTTCATCACATCATCATCACCCGCTTCCCACTTCAACAGTAATTCCTTAGCTTGACTCCCTAATTTGCTATATTTATTGAAATACTGATTTTTATATTCCTTAAAAAATTCTTCATGATTTTGCACCGCTTTTTTTCTGTTTACATACTCCGTTTCAGCATCAGTTGTAGACTGCCAATCCAAGTATTCCACTTTAAAAGCCTTATCAAATTCCACATAATATTTCCCAACCAAATGATCTCCTTTCATTCCAGATTTTTCTGGATTGGATTGATCTCCATTCATCCAAGCGACCATGCTTTTGCAAATCGCAATCCCACGATCATTGATAATCTGTGTTTTTATGACATCATATCCCGCAGCATCTAGAATCTGACTTACAGACCATCCCAAAAGGATATTTCGGATATGACCCAAATGCAAAGGTTTATTGGTATTGGGCGATGAAAATTCTACCATCACTTTTTCATCCTTATTAGGCAAACGCCCATAAGACTCATTCTGAAAAACATTTTCAAGATGATTGATCCAATAATCGTTGGAAACCACCAAATTTAAAAAGCCTTTCACAACATTATAAGCAGTGATTTCATCTACAAAAGTGACCATATAATTGCCCAAAGCATCCGCAATTTTTGCAGGCGGTTGCTTTGCAATTTTAGTAAATGGAAATACAACTACTGTAAAATCCCCTTCAAACTCCTTCCTTGTATTAGAAACTGGCACTTTATCTACTTGAAAATCAGCGCCATACAAAGATTTTACACCATCTACTACCCCATTTTGAATTTTCTCTATAATTCCCATTAATCTGATTATTTTTGAATCCGCAAATTTACATTTTTAATATGTAAGATTGAAAATAATCAGTTAATAAATCATAAAATAAGTCTTTTGATGTTGAATACTTAGATTCACAAAATCTATTCAAAGATTACAGGTATTTCAAATAATTCTATTTTACCTGCTTCTGCCCCATCTCCAGGACCAGCGTTACTTGAAAAGACTAATTTTCCAGACTTGGAAGATTTCAATTGAAAATTTAATTTAGATCCAAATTTGGCAGGACCAGATGTCATCCAATTTCCATCAGTAGAACTCAAAATCGCACTTCCCAATTTATTTCCATCAGAATCGACCACAGTAACCATCCCAACTTCCCCTTCGGATGCTGACCATAATCCTTTTGAATTTAATTCAACATTAAAAGGAGATGCAAGACGTTGATTGGGTTTTACATTTACTTTTGGAAATTTCTTAAAGGGTTTGGAAACAAATTTAACAGATTTTGTATTTTTCTTATCTTTTGCAGCCACTTTTACGTGCTTATCCTTTGTAGAAGTACCTGAATCTTGGCAAGATGTGAAAGATAAAAATAAGCTAAAACATAAACCTGAGTAAATTAATGATTTAAGGATATTCATTTTGATTTTTTTGATGAAAGAATATATTGAATAAATTATAACCCTATATTGCAAGGATGGTTTCATTTTAATATGTGAAAGAATACAACTTTTAACTATCTTCGTACAAATTTAAATAAAATCATAAATGATGAAGTGGAGAAAACTTGCTTGTCCTATTTGTAAAACTCAACTAGATTTGGATGTAAAATCTCTAAAATGCGAGCATAATCATTCCTACGATCTCAGTAAAGAAGGATATTGTAATCTATTGATTGCAAATCAAAAAAAAACGAAAGACCCTGGGGATAATAAACTTATGATTGATGCTAGAAGGGCTTTTCTTGAACTTGGGAAATATGATTTCCTAATTGATAAAATTTCGAAATTAACATCAGATTCAGAATCATTATTTGATGCAGGCTGTGGAGAAGGTTACTATTTAAATAAACTTTCAAAAAAGGGTGCTTATGGAATGGATATTTCAAAATCTGCGATTAAAATTGCTGCTAAAAAGTATAAAAGTCATCATTTTTTTGTAGGCAGTATCCATAATTTACCTGTATCTAATGAAACTTTTGACACGGTACTTTCGATTTTTTCCCCCACCAATTTCAAGCAATTTCATAGGATTCTATCCGATAAAGGAAAAGTCATCTTAGTAACGGCTGCCCCAAATCACATGAAGTCAATTGCTGAAATGGTTTATGATAAATTTAAGCCCCATACACAAAAAACATCTTTTGACTTTGATAAAGAATTTACGCTTGAAAGCGACACCGTTATTGACCAAAAAATCACATTGGATCGCAATCAAGATATAATGAATCTATTGAAAATGACACCTTATTTCTGGAATACTGTTCCTGAAAAAATGGCTAAATTTGAAAAATTAGATCAAATTGAAATTGAGATGAGTTTTAGGATTCGAGTGTTTTTGAAACAACCGATTTTAGTTTAGGATATTTCAATGTGTATGCCACTCACTTAATGACTCACAACAAATTTCTGTCTCCCAATTCTTCCTTCTTGATCCACCAAAGCAATAATATACAGGCCATTATTCCAAGAGGACACATCCAATTGCTTATCCGTATTTTGAAAATCATTTTCAGAATAAATGAGTGAACCTGTAGAAGAGAAGACATTAAGTTGATAAGTTTGATTTGAAATAGTATTTAAATACACTTGTAATATGTTCTTCGTAGGATTAGGAGAAACGGAAAAATTTAGATTTTGATTTAGATTTTTCACATTAACAGTAGCGCAATCCACAGAAGAAGAAAGTTCATCTACCAATTCGACAATTCGAGTAGAAATAATATGTCTCAAACCTGATGTATCTCCAAACAATCCAATATCTTTTTGAAATTGCTCATAAGTAAATAAATAATTAGGATCTTCAGCAACTGCATTTTTAATCAATTGACCATTATCATTCATTATTTTGAATAAGTGATTTTCAGTCATATAATTATCCATTAATTCACAAAAATATTGATAATATTTAGTATTAAATTGAGGAACATTCAAGAGTCTTTTTATGAGTATCTTTTCGTTTTCTGACTGATCAATAGTAAATCTATTGCTAAATCCATCGCCGCCACCACCATTTGGATCGTCTAACCACTGATAAATATTTTCACATTCCTCATTCCAAGTATCACAACACATCGAAGAAAAATCTACCACTTGTTTAAATATATCATTGGGAGGATGAGGACAACTTCCATCTAGGATACTAGGACAGGCTTCGATATCAAACTTTGTATCAACCGACTTGCACAACTCATTGTAACAAGTATCTGATAATGTAGCCGTTAAGCATACATTATATTTTCCAGAAGCACTATAAATATGGCTTGGATTCTTTTCTGTAGAAAAATTACCATCACCAAAATCCCAAGAATATGACACCCCACTTTGTACGTAAAAAGTATTATTCTTAAATTCGATACTTACACTATCCAACGGTTCATAGCCAAAATCTGCAAATAAAAAGCATTCATCATCACCACCAAATCCCAGATTGGCCGATAGTGACAAATTATAATCCCAAGGGATCCATGAAAATATTCCAGTCTTTGGATCTTCATAAATATACCAATTTCTACCATGTTCTAAATATGAATCCCAATTATTTGTAGCCACATCGACAGCCAAAGTTTTTAAAAATACATCAACATCAAATACTTTTTCAATTTCTGTTTTGAAATCAGCATCCGAGGTATTATTAATCACATCCACAAAATTCACAAACCCTTCCCAATTATTCTCTTTTTTATTGGTTTTCAATTCATAAGGTGGATAATAATTAGATGCCATATTTCCTCTCCATTGTAGCGTATCCCATCCTTTATTTTTATAAAGATTTCCTTTATTATTCACAAAATTATTTTTCAAAAAAGCCTTATCTACTTGTTCAATATTTTGATACAATCCCCAATAAGTATCATTTAAATAAACTTTAGAAAAAGAAGTGCGAGAAGCTTTTACCCCTAGACTCCTAAGCATATCATAACATATAACATCACGTTGCATGCCTGGATCACCAGTACCGTTATTTAGATTCAATTTTCGAAGTCCATCATATTTTTGCCCTTTAACAAATTCATTAAAGTCAATTTTAATTGGTTTTTTTACCTCACTTGATCCATAAGATGTAAAACCTTTTAGACGTATCCCTACAGAATCAACTTCCATTCCATCAATATTTACTTTTCCTAACAAATAAGGTATTTTACTGCCTTCTGGCGTGGATTCATAATTATCAATTAGCTGATTCCAATAATCAGAATTACTAAATTCAATACGGACTTCATGCAAAATGGAATTATCAAACATTTTATCTCCCGCTTGGGCGTGAAGTGTCATATTCACGAAAGAGATTAGAAATACACAAATTACAAGGTTGAAAATTTTCATATTTTAATTTAGTTAGTTATCAAATTAATTCTACCATATGACTTTAGGGATAATTTGTTTTCGATCCCTTTTAAAATAAACCATAATGTCGCATCTATGATGCTTCTAATTGATGTTTTTCTTTAAAGTTATAAAGTTTGGTAATAATATCACCCCAATCGTAATAATACAATATGCAATTTATTACAAAAATGATGCAGCAAAGAAGAATTCGGAAATTAAAATAGTAAAACAGACGTCAATTTACAGATAAATTCATAATTTTAGTATTTTTTAAACCTAATTTAAACAAAATTGAAAGATTTCTACGACTATATAATCATCGGTTCTGGCTTTGGCGGCTCTGTTTCAGCATTGAGATTATCAGAGAAAGGATATTCCGTTTTAGTCATTGAGCAAGGTAAAAAATATGAAGCCAAAGATTTCCCTAAAACCAACTGGAATCTTCCCAAATGGCTATGGTTTCCACGCTTGAAATTCTTTGGTATTCAAAAAATAAGTTTCTTTAGACATATTAGTATTATTAGTGGCGTTGGAGTGGGTGGAGGATCGCTGGTTTACGCCAATACGCTCCCCAAACCAAAATCAGCCTTCTTTCATCATGGGTCTTGGGAAGGTTTGGACCAATGGGAAGAGCGACTTACACCACATTATGAAACCGCATGGAAAATGCTTGGAGCAACTCAAAATCCACATCTTGCACCACAAGATATTGCATTGCAAGAAATGTCAAAATCACTAGGGTTGGAAAATAATTTTGAAGCGACAAAGGTTGCTGTTTATTTTGGAAATAAAAACGAAACAGTCAAAGATCCCTATTTTAATGGACAAGGTCCTGATCGTACAGGTTGTAATCTGTGTGGAGCGTGCATGACAGGATGTCGCTATAATGCTAAGAATACATTGGATAAAAACTATCTATATCTTGCACAAAAATTAGGGACAGAAGTACTTGCAGAACACAAAGTTATCAATATATTACCTTCTGGAAAAAGAGGAGAAAATGGATATTCTGTGATTTATAAAAATTCTACAAGCTTCTTCGCTAAAAATCAAAATATCAAATGCAAGGGTGTCATTTTTTCTGGTGGTGTATTGGGAACAATTCCACTTTTATTAAAATTGAAAAAAACATCCTTGCCCAATTTATCTGACAAAGTCGGTAAAATGGTAAGAACCAATAATGAGGCTTTGATTCTCAATACGGTAAAAAAAGGAAAATATTCCGATAAAATGTCTGAAGGAATTGCTATTGGTTCTATATTAGAATTGGATGAGAATAGTCATATTGAACCCGTTCGATATGGAAAAGGAAGTGGTTTTTGGAGTAGTCTAATTGTTTCTACTGTGAATGAACGAAATTTCTTTCTTAGGAATATAAAACTGATATTCAAGTTAATAATTG
>CAMZLN010000315.1 GCA_947311465.1 uncultured Saprospiraceae bacterium | reverse complement strand
GTTTTGTGGGTTAGCCTGACACCCCGAATTTTCATTCGGGGTTATTTTTGGTGAACCCCTTTGGGGTTTTTAGTGTCCAGCAATAAAAATTTTTCATCTAAATCACTCAAAGCTCCATAGGAGCGACCTATTTGTAGCACCAACGGTGCAAAAAAATAAATAGCTTCGTAGATGCGACCTGTAAAATCAAAATACGAAAAAATACAATTTTTCAAGGATATTCAATAATCAAATATTTGTTTTTATGTATGTATTACAAGGTATATAAATTCCACAACATAACCTGCCCCGCCTACGTCTTTCAACGAAGAAGAAGGAATAATTTGAAGGTTTTTTGAGAAAAGACTCATTTTTGATGACTTTGCTTCAAATTATTTCTTATTCGAGGGAAAGACGTAGGCGGGGCAGGTTATGTTGTGGAATTATTGTGTCCATCTACTTTTTTCTAAAATCTTAAAAGGAAAGGAGTTCAAAATAGAACTCCTTTCTATATGTTAAAGACTTAATTGAATACGCTATTATTTTACAAATTTCAATGACATCACCCCTTTATCAGATTGAATCTGAATAAAGTAAATTCCATTTGATAAATTTGTTGTGTTTATTTGTATTTGATTATTACCTGCCCTAGCATCAAATTGTCGTTGATCAACAACTTCTCCTGTCAAACTGATGACATTTATAATAAGCTCTTGATTAATAGATGACTTGAATCCAAGATTCGCTGCTTCAACTACTGGATTTGGTGAAATAATTGCATTTTCTACCAC
Organism: uncultured Saprospiraceae bacterium; assembly: GCA_947311465.1. GTDB lineage: Bacteria > Bacteroidota > Bacteroidia > Chitinophagales > Saprospiraceae > CAMZLN01. Next base: position 6,727 of record CAMZLN010000315.1, on the reverse strand, counting down.
AAAGGTCACATCATTATTGCCTGTAGCTTCATCTGCTGCTTGTGATCGACCTTCTAAAATCCCATTGTACAAATCAACCGTCATCAAGAATTTTGATTCACATCCTTGACTGGTAATCTTCAAGACAACTTCATAGACACCATAAGTTTCATAATTATGTACTGGATTTTGTAACGTAGAAGTTTTTCCATCACCAAAGTCCCAATGCCATTCATAAACGGGTGTTGTACTCAATGATAAATCTTTGAAACTAACTTCCAATTCATTAATCACACCAGAGAAAAATGCAGCACATTGGTCAGAGACAATAATATCATCGCCTACGTAGATTTCCATCTTAAATTCTGATAAACAATTAGATGCTGTTTTAATTTTTAACTGGACCGTGTATATCCCAGACTCAGCATATTGATGAGAAGGATTTTGTTCAGTACTTGTTTCTCCATCTCCAAAACTCCATTTCCACTCCAGAACATCTTCATAAGATAAATCAAGAAATTTAACTTGATTATCACCATTTGGTGAAGATTCAAAAATAAACAATGCTTGACAATCCAATGGATAAACACCATCTTCTAAAACAACTACTTTTTGAGTGACTTTACTTTCACAATCATCTGTTGTGATTTTTAAAGATACATCATATACACCTGCTTCATCATATATATGTACAGGGTTTGGATCTGTAGAATAAGTGCCATCTCCAAACTCCCATAACCAAGTATTGGTATTTCCAAAAGAATAATCTTCAAAATTAACAGTGAAAGTTGTTGTAGCTGTTTGGAAATATCCGAAGATTGCTTGACACACAAAAGAAGTATCTACGGGATCATCTCCGCCAACCGCAATTGTTCTAAAGGTTTTCGATTCACATCCATCTTCTGTAGAAATTGCTAATGTCACATCATAAAATCCTTCATTGGCAAATACATGTACAGGATGTTGTTCTGTACTGGTTGATCCATCGCCAAAATTCCATTCCCAAGCATCAATATTATTTTGAGATAAATCTTTAAATTGATACATTGTGCCTGCTGCATTTATAGGATATGCATCAAATATTGCTTGACAATCTTCTGGAAACCAAGGTCCATCATGTACGCAAATGATTGACCATCCGTTTGCTATACAAGCTCCATTATTAATTTCAACAGTCACCTCATAAATACCACTTTCGGCATAGGTGTGCGTAGGACTTAACTCAGTACTTGTTGTTCCATCTCCGAAATTCCAGATGATATTATTAGTCGGAGTAGCATCTAATGTTTCAGCAGAGAAGGAAACTAGTAATGGATTGTCATTTGAGATATTATACCAAATATTAGCTTGACAATGTTCAATGGTATCACAAGGTACAAAAGTATCGTAGCCATCACATATTGCGAAACATGGATTGGAATATGAAATGATTCCTGCTGGAGTTTCGACACAAACTGGGTCATAAACTAAATCACAAGCGCATCCTTGATCCCAGGGGACTGTCACTTTAATACCGCCTTTGCATTCGATATTAAATCCAGTTATTTCAACAGTCACTTCATAGGTACCTTCTTCTGCATAAGTGTGTTCAAAGTATGGGCCAGTGGCAGTAGTTCCATCTCCAAAATTCCAAGTAATATCTATAGAATCTAGAATGGAAATAGGGTAGTCCGTAATAAAATATAATGTCATTGGGTCATCCGTTGAATTCACAAGAATATTTGTAAAGCATGTTTCGTCTTGGCAAGGAACCAAATCAGATTCCGTATATCCATCACATTCAGCTTTGCAAAGATTTCCATAAGTGAAAATTCCATTTGGAGTTTTTACACAGACAGGATCCCAAATTTCATTACAAACACAAGGATTAAATTCATCTGAAATTGTTACTTTAATCATGGTTGTACAAAATTGTCCTTCTTCCGTGATTACGGTTAAAGTAATGATGTATTCTCCTTCAAATTCATACTCATACACTACAGTTTGACCTGTTGCTACATTACCATCACCAAATTCCCAAGTATATTCTAAGTTATTAGGTTCTGGTGTAAAAGAATAAGCATGCAATTTCAGTTCATTCCAAGATAGTTGTGTGACTTCGATTGAAGCAAAACAACTATCATTTTGGCAAGGTACTAGATTATCCATTGTATATCCTTGGCATTCCGCTTCGCATATATTTCCAAAAGTAACGATTCCATTAGGAGTTTCCACACAAACGGGATCGTAAACTGGAGGACAAATACATTCATTAAAAGGAACATTAACTTCTATTTTTGTTTCACAAATTACATTTTGACCGAAATCAACTTTTAGTTTTGCAATATAAATTCCATTTTCAGGATAAGAATGTACTATGCTCTCAGAAGTTGTAGTTTCTGAAGTCCCATCTCCGAAATCCCAAAAATAAGTTGGATTTGAAGGTGTGGTTGGAGCAGCAACTACTGCGGTGAACTGTACAGATAATAAATCGGCATTGGGACTTGTACTTAATTGAATGGATGCGTAACAATCATTTGGCTCGCAATCTACAAAATCATCTGGAGAATATCCTTCACAAATAGCAATGCATTTGTTAGGAAATTCAATAATTTCAAAGTTGTCTGACTTTACGCAAACTGGGTCATATATTTGATCACAATGACAATCATTTCCGATTACAATTTTTAATTCAGTTTTGCATGAGGCATTTTCATTCTCAACAAAAAGCGTAACAAAATAGGTGCCATCGTCTTCAAATTCATGTTCTACTTCTGGTCCTTGTGTACTCGTAGTTCCATCACCGAAATCCCATGAATAAGTTACATCCATATTGGGGCCGAAAGGTCCTAGAAAATCTAGTTCAGCAATAAATTTGTAAAAATTATCATTTTGCGGATTTTGAATAAAATTGATATTTACAAAACAATCCAATGAATCTGATACACAAGAAACAAATTGATTAGGAGAATATCCTTGACAAATGGCTTCACATTCATTACTAAATGTTAAAAATCCACCACTTGATGTAGCAATACAGACAGGGTCCCAAATATCAGGACAAAGACAAGCATCGGTTACTTTAATATATTCTTCAATGAAATGGTCGCAATCATCTGTCGTAGCAATTTTTAGTGTTACTTCATATGCTCCATTATCAGGATAGACATGATAAGGATTTTGTAGGTCACTGGTACTCCCATCACCAAAACTCCATGACCAAGAATTCACATCATTTCCGTAAGAAAGATCGTGAAATTGGATACTAAAAGGTTCTGAACCAGGAAGGTAACCAAAATAGGCCATACAGGAATTAGGATTTGGCGGTATGTCTGTGTCTGTGCAGACAAAAAAATCAGCTCGAACATTTCCAGCGGTACTTTTAAATTTCTTTTTGATTAATTCGCCAGTGCATAAATCAACAATGCTGACAATTACTTCTTTTTCTGTTCCGGATTGAAATTCATAAGTAAATTCAAAATTACCTGTAGAATCTGTAACAAAAGGAACTAGGAAAAAGATATCAGAAAACATGACTTCATACCCTGGAATAAGTGTAAGAAGAGTTGTATCGCCATTTGAGACAGCAACGGACCCTTTAATATTCAGTTGATACATGGAATCTAATTGTGCAAAAGCACTAGAAAGAAACATAATAAATACAATGGGGATGAGTAATAGCTTTTTCATAAGAATAAGTTTTTAAGATTTTAAAATGTAATACGGTGTCTATTGGTTCATACCTCAAGTTCTAGCCACTAACTTAAGGCATGCACCATTAGTGTTTTATCAACACTTTTTTGGAAATGACCCCTTTATTTGTGAATAATTTGATAATGTGTATTCCATTAGAAAATGGTTTTACACGTACTTGACCATGGTTTTTATTGTTAAATTTATCTTGCAGAATCAGTTCTCCAAGAATATTATAAATTTCTATTTTTTGAATATTCAGTTTAGTATCAATATTGAACCAATCCATAGCAGGATTTGGACTGATATTGATTTCTTTTTGCAATTTGACATCAATAATATTGGTTATTGAATCTCTTTTGATGATATATAAAACAGTATCATTTGAAATTGCTGTTGTATTTAAAAATTCATCTACCATTCGGATACTGTCAATAGTAATTTCCCCTTCTTGTTCATCAGTTGCTAATGGGAGAATATCATCTTCTATGATAATAGAAAGACTTCCAATGTTACCACTTCCAGAAATTGAATTTTGCCCATAACGAGTAATGGTTACGTCCGCCACTCCATTTTCAGTATCATTTTGTATAAAAGAAAATATTTCGAGAGAGTCCTTAATCCAAGAATCATCAATATTAAAAGAAATGGATGTTGCTTTGACAAATTCAGGTTGATAATAAATTGAAAAAGCAATCCCGTTGAAATTATCAATTTGAAGGCTATCGTTTCCTAAATGAATTGGAATTGTCAATTGATGCCCTTGTGAAACTTGGATACTATCTTTCGCATTGAGTAGTAATGGCGGGTCTAAGTTGGGTATTCCAGAAATGAAAAAGTCTTGGTCAACAACATCGTGGGTCTTATTGTAATTTGTATAGACAACAATAAGATCCAATAAATCAATAATTCCATCACCATTACAATCTGCATGTGCTAAATTGATATTTCCAGAAAAGAATTCATTCCAATTGGCAGAAATGTCTTGCTCTTCCCAATTGCTTGTAGCGTCGATTCGTTTTGGTCCAGTTGTTCCATACGCATTTCCGATATATAATAAATCAATATTATTAACCACGCCATTATTATTAACATCGCCAGGCCAAACTTGAGCTAAACCAAGGTTGATTTGGAAAATGATAATGATAAAAATGATTATAGTTTGTCTCATGGAAAATTGTTTTCTTACTTCATAACTTCAAAATTATGTCCTTATTCTCATCTTTTCAAAAACAAAATCAGTCTATTCTCAATAAAATTTTAAAATAAAAAGTGATATTTTTAATGTAATTAATTGATTTGCAATGCATTGTTAATCTTAGGGTGTCAAAATACTCAAAATAAATTACCATTTTTTATTTGATTTTTAGTGAAAATAGACTATGTTTATCTTGTCAAATATTGAACCAATACAAAATATGGAAGGAAGTAAGTTGATTTTATTGTTAAAAACGTTTAATTCTAAAGAGTTGAGAGCTTTTGGAGATTACATAAAGTCTCCTTTTTTTAATAAAAATCAAGAGTTAGTGGAGTTCTTTTTTTATTTAAAAAAGTGTGCGCCATTATTTCCAGTTAAGAAAATCGAGAAAGAGTTTGCATATAAAAAGGTATTTGGAAAATCTAATTTTGAAGCCAAACATTTACATTATGTGATGAGTTTTTTGTTGAAATTGGCAGAAGATTTTGTGGCTCAAATCGAGTATCAACATCATCAAACACTTCCAGATTATCATTTGCTTTCAGCTTTGTCAAAAAGAAAATTATCGAAGCATTATAGCCAAGCATTAAGAAAGGCCTATCAGAAATTAGATCAAATTGAATACAAAAATGTAGATTTTTATTTCCATCAGTATTTGATTGCAGATGCAAATAATAGATATTTTCAACGTAAAAAGGTTAGAGAATTTGATGAGTCTTTGCAAAAAGCATCTGATTTTTTTGATTTATTTTTTCTTTCCAATAAGTTGAGATATCTATGTGAGATGTTGGACAGAAAAAAAGTTTTGGTAGCTGATTATGATTTAAAAATGCTAGATAGTATAAAAGCCTATTTGTATGATAGAGATTTGTCGAATACGCCTTATGTTGCTATTTATTATTTAATATTGTTGCTTCAAACTGAGTCCGAAACGGATGCTGTTTTTGAAAATATTCAATCGTTGATGGCCAAACACATGGATAGTTTTCCATTATCTGACCAAAAACAGATTTTTTTCCACGTTATCAATTTCATTATTAAAAAAATCAATAAGAAGGAAGATAAATATTTGCTAGAATGTTTGAAATTCTATGAAGATGGTATTAAACGAAAGATAGTTTTTGATGATGGATTTTTATCTCCATGGACTTTCAAAAATGTTGTAAGATTAGGCATTCGTTTAGAAAAACGTCAATGGACAAAAGATTTTATTGAGAATAATTACCAATTGTTGAGTGAAAAATTCCGAGATGATTTATACAATTTTACACTTGCCGATTATTATTTTAGTACCAATGAGCTGGATAAAGCATTGAGATATTTCGGAAAAGTGGATTACAACGATATACATACGGCACTAAATGCCAAGACGAGAATTCTTCAAATTTATTACGATACAGATGAATTTGACGCCTTAGATTCAGGAATAGTTTCTTTTAATCAGTTTTTAAACAGAAACAAACAAGTATCAAAGTCAGTGGCAACGCCCTATAAAAATTTCCTTAGGCTTCTTAATTCCTTGGTCAAGCTTAAAAATATAGAACAATTGGAAAAAGATCTGTCTGAAATGGTATCTGTTGCTAGTAAATCTTGGTTGATTGAAAAAATACAAGGTATGGGGTAAGCCATGATGGTCTGATGAAATTCATTTCGTCAAAATTTTTCATAAGCTACTTTCAACAACCAAGTGCAAACTACGCTGCGCTGTTTGGATGAAATGAAATAAATTTCATTTTGTCAGCTATAAGTCTGATGAAATTCATTTCGTCATTATTTTTCATAAGCTACTTTCAACAACCAAGTGCAAACTACGCTACGCTGTTTGTATGAAATGAAATAAATTTCATTTTGCCAGCTATAAGTCTGATGAAATTCATT
>CAMZLN010000314.1 GCA_947311465.1 uncultured Saprospiraceae bacterium | reverse complement strand
CTGGCTTTACCATAATCTGCTCCGTTACAGTTTCGTAAGTAGCTGGTACTGGAATCAATCTTTTTGATGCAGGCTTCACCATAATCTGCTCTGTTACAGTTTCGTAAGTAGCTGGTACTGGAATCATTCTTTTTGATTCTCCTTTAACCATAACCTGTTCAGTTACAGTTTCATAAGATCCTGGTACAACTTCAACTTTTGATGAGGCAGCTCTAACTAAAATTTGTTCAGTTACAGTTTCGTACTCATCAGCGATAGCACATTTTGCGTAGCATTTCCCTGGTTGACTATTTGGTGGTAAATCTCCTGGCTGTCCAAAAGCGACAGTTCCGAAAATTACAAATACAACAAGAAGAACAAGATTCAATTTTTTCATAGTTCTAATAATTAGTTTAATTAAAAATTTAAGATTTATTTATTTAAGATTTCAAATTTTGTAACAATTTCGGATAACATAAATAATACTTTGATATTTCTTTAGTATCTAAAAACTGTTGTGATATTTTGGATAAAGGTAATACTTTTCTTGTTTTAAGCAATACTTTTATCTCATTTTTATAATTAACATAGGCACTATTATGCTCTACTCCTTTAATTATTAATGTTTCAACTGCAATATTAGGAATTATTTTAAACAAAACAGCTAAATTTGATTCAATTTTTAAAATATATTCTTCTGAAAACGGATTATCTTGAAATTCTACTTTAAATAATTTTCTTTGAACCAAACTTTTAGACAGAAAGGCAAGTGTTTGGTCACTACATTTAGAAAAAAGTTTTAACGCTTGAAAAACATCAGTATCATCTAATGCTATAAAGTTATGAATCAAACTATTACGATCTTTTATTAAAGTGTTTTTTGTTACATTCTGATAAAAAAAATACTTTAATGAATCAGAAATATTAAATTCCATACCTTCCATGGCTAACATTTTAGCGCGTTTCATTGCCAAAATCAACATTTGTTCAGCTGAAACTACAGTTTTATGTAAATATACCTGCCAATACATTAATCTTCTAGAAATTAAGAATTTTTCAACGGAATATATACCCTTTTCTTCAATTACCAATTCATCATCAACAACTGCCAACATTTTTATAATACGATCATAACCGATAACTCCTTCTGATACTCCTGTAAAAAAAGAATCTCGATTTAGATAATCCATTCTATCCATATCCAATTGACTTGACACCAATTGATGTAAAAATGGTTTTGAATATGTATTTTGAAAAATAGAAATAGCCAAATCCAATTGATTATCAAATTCTTTATTCAATTCTTGCATCAAGACATACGACAACTCTTCATGATGTATGCTTAATAAGGTGTGTTCCAAAGCATGCGAAAATGGACCATGTCCTATATCGTGCAATAAAATAGCAATTAATACAGCTTTAGCTTCTTCTTCTGAAATATCTACATCTTTGGATCTAAGCGTTTCAATAGCTTGTGTGACCAAATGCATTGCTCCCAAAGCATGATGAAAACGAGTATGATTTGCTCCTGGATAGACATAGTCAGACAAACCCAGTTGCTTTATGTGTCGTAGTCGTTGAAAATAAGGATGTTCAATTAAATCAAAAATAATTTCATAAGGGATTGTGATAAATCCATAGACGGGGTCATTAATTATTTTTTTTTATTCATCTCAAATACTATTCTAAAAAGGTTAATCGTTAATGGAACATTCTCACAATACAAGATTACAAAAGTGCCAATATTATTGGATATCTACAAAAAATAAACGTTTTTTTTACCCCTATTTTTGAGTATCAAAATATTATCAACAAATGTTGGGATGAAAATTCCTTTACAGATTAAAATATACTATTTTAGCATTTCAAATTAACAAAATCAATTATATGAGCAAAATCACAATTCTTTGGGCTGATGATGAAATCAATTTATTGAAACCACAAATAATGTTCTTGGAAAAAAAAGACTATAAAATCATTCAAGTCAGTAATGGTCATGATGCAATTGATGAGTGTAAAGAAAACCCTGATATTGATGTAATCTTCCTTGATGAATCCATGCCTGGTCTTACAGGTTTAGAAACCTTGGAAAAAATCCGTGCTTTCAAAACATTGACACCTATAGTAATGATTACAAAAAATGAAGCGGAAAATGTGATGGAAGAAGCAATTGGTGCTCAGATTACTGATTATTTAATAAAACCTGTTAATCCAAATCAGATTTTATTAACTTTAAAAAAGATAATTGATAATACTCGTTTGGTAAAAGAAAAGGTTACGACTGATTATCAACAAGAATTCAGGAATATATCTATGAGAATCGGTGATCGTCTTGATATTCCTGAGTGGGTAGATGTTTATAAAAATATTATTAAATGGGAAATGAAAATGGATGCTTCCAAGTCAAAGCAAATGGGAGAAATCCTTTCTATGCAGAAAACTGAAGCCAATAAAACGTTTTCCAAATTTGTAGAAAATAATTATTTAGATTGGTTGGACAGTAACAATCCAGATAGTCCAACGATGTCTTACAATCTTCTTAGGAATAAAGTCTTTCCTAAATTAGATGACACCCCTACTTTCTTTTTATTGCTTGATAATTTAAGGTATGATCAATGGATGGTGTTGAAACCGATTATTTCTGAATTGTTTAAAATAAAAGAAGAAGACAACTTTTTCAGTATTTTGCCAACGACAACTCAATACAGTAGAAATTCAATTTTCGCAGGATTGATGCCCGAAGATATAAACCAATACTACCCTACCTGGTGGAAAAATGACGTCGACCAAGGAGGTAAAAATCTTCACGAACATGATTTATTGGGTGAGCAAATTGGTCGATTAATTAAAAAACCAATTAAATTTGATTATACAAAAATCACGACCATTGCAAAGGCAAAGAATTTGAATGACACTATTTTGAATTATATGCACAATGACTTGACAGTTATCGTTTATAATTTTATTGATATGCTTTCACATGCTCGTACTGAAATGGAAGTATTAAAAGAGCTGGCCGGTGACGAAGCTGCATACCGATCATTGACCAAATCATGGTTTTTACATTCGCCACTTTGGAGTGCATTACAAAAAATTGCAGAGAAGGATGTGAGATTAATTATTGGAACAGATCATGGAACGATTAGAGTAAATACACCTTCAAAAGTTGTGGGAGATAAAGATACCACAACCAATCTTAGATATAAAACTGGGAAAAACTTAAAATATAGTAATAAAGATGTTTTGGCAATACGAGACCCAAAAAAGGCTGGATTGCCAAGAACGAATATGAGTTCTAGCTTTATATTTGCAAAAGAAGACAAGTATTTCTTATATCCAAACAATTACAATCACTACAATAATTACTATAGGAATACTTTCCAACATGGTGGAATTTCAATGGAAGAGATTATTTGTCCAATTATTGAATTAAGATCAAAATAGAACTTCAAAGGGATTCATAGTATTGGATATGAATCCCTTCGAATAAGGCGTTTTAGTGTAAAATCAATAAAAGAACGTTAACAAAACCGTTTATCATTCGTATTAACTGTATATGAAAAATCTTACTTTTCTATTTATATTTCTATGGAGCTATTCTTGGAGTCAAAATTTAGTACCCAATCCAAGTTTTGAAGAATATAACCATTTACCCAATTCCATGTTGGATTCTGGACATGAATTTCAAAAAATGACAAAATTTTGGTCCGCTGCCAATTTAGCTTCAACGGACTTAATCAGTCCTAGATTTAAAACTAAAAAATTTAAAGCCATTCCTGCACATTCAGGAAATCTAATGGCAGGAATTGTAATTCATGGAGATTTTTGGTCTGAATATGTGAGAATCAAACTCCGTGAAAAACTCGTTCCAAATACCACCTATTATGTAGAATTTTGGGTAGCCTATAATAAAGATTATCATAAAAGTAAAATTGCCCCAAAGCAAAACTCGAATTTTGGAGCTTATTTTGGCAAAAAATATTTCCAAAAAGATACAAAGGTAATTCATGTCAAACCACAGGTTAGTCCTAAATCAAATACTCAATTTACACCCAATAAATGGATTAAAATATCAGGAAGTTTTACTGCTGAGACAGAAGATAACTATCTTTATATCGGTCAATTTATAGATGATTCCAATCCGACTAAACTCATGGCGGGATACTTTTATGTTGATGATGTTTTAGTAGAACGATTCATAGATGTTTCAAAAGTTTACAATCCAAAAAACACAACCCCTGATGGACTAAATAACATCTATTTTGAAACGGATAAATATGATTTGTTGCCGCAATCTTTTTTAGTTTTGAATGATATGGTTAAATATTTGGCTAAAAATCCATCTATTAATGTAGAAATTATTGGGCATACCGATAGCGTCGGAGAAGGATATCACAATCAAGAATTATCAGATAATAGAGCCAAATCAGTAAGGAACTATCTTATCAATAATGGAATTGACAAAAATAGACTGACATCAAAGGGAATGGGAAGTTCCAAACCTATCGCTACAAACGAGACAGAAGCAGGGCGACAAGAAAATAGACGAGTCGAATTTTTAGCAAGCAGTGAATTGGTTTCCAAAAGAGATATTCGACAAGTCGATCAGAATGAAATAGATATCAACTACGCATTTTCAAAAAGTGTAAAAAAACCTGAAAATTTTCTAAATATTGGTCGCTATGATATTCTGATGAAATGCAATCCTTCGGAAAACATTGATAAAGAAGCCGTTCGGACTTTAAAATCATATAGTCCTGCCAATGCTAAGCAGTTTATTTTGAAAAAAGCCGCTACAAAAAATATAGTTTGCATCAATGATGGAAGAGTAAGTCCACAAACAAGAATATTCACCAAAAATATGTTGCAAGAATTTTATGATCTTGGTTTTCATCATTTAGCCGTTGGAGATTTATTGCCCAGTGCTACAAAGATCAATTCGAGAGGATATCCAGCAACCACAGATGGTAAATATATCAAAGAACCCGCTTTTGGAGAAATGATTCGTGAAGCGTTAAAGATTGGATTTACTATTTTCCCATACGCTCCTACCACATCTGAAATTAAAAAAGCTAAAAATATTTTAAAGAAAGATAAATCACTTTCCAAAGATAAGAATGCGCTGAGTATATCCGCAAATCATTGGTGTAGAGCAATGAATATCATTCGTCAAATCAATCGAAATAATGGTATCAAAGTATTGGTTTATACATCTGTCAATGGAATCAACGAGTTGCCAATCAATAATAGAAAATACTTAGCCTATTGGTTAAGAAAATTAGGAAAAGGAACTGATCCCTTAACGATTGACCAAGTGACTATGCTAGAATCTTGTAAATCCCAATCTCCGTTTGTGAATGCTGCCAATGTCAATCTACCTACCGTTTTCACTAAAAATGGTATTTCGTTTAACGATTCTCAACTTGAACATAAGCCTAGTGACATTCAAGTATTTCATCCTAAAACAATGTATGAAAAGAATAGACCTAATTGGGTTAATATGGATGGTAAGAAACGTAAAAAAGTGATAAACTTGGATAAATATGGTTTTACATATCCTTGTTTGTTATTGGCATATAAAAAGGACGAAGATTTTGAAGCTGCTGTTCCTATTGATGCGATTGAAGTTACAGATAAGCGCAAAGCACACTTACTATTATACCCAGGAGAATATCGATTGGTTATGAAAGATAGGAAAAACAGAAAAACACTTGAATTTACGATAAATTAAGTGATTACTTTAGTGGACGCTGCATTTTAATTCCTATTTTAAATATAATAAATAAGAATATGAAAGGAGTACGCAATGAGAAAATTCAATTTTCAAAAAAAGCGAAGCGTTTTCGAACTCCGCCTTCTTATATCAAATTGGATTAGTATGAATACGTTTATTTTACTCTTCAGAAATAGATGGCAAAGTAAAAGTTCTTTTAATCTTAGCATTTAAGCTTGATTTAACATTACTACTTTTAATTTGATCCAACATTACGTTAAGTAATTTTTCTGGTAGGTTTGGTGATGTCCGAGGGTTGTGACTGTTCTGTAACATTTGTGTTTCTTTTTTTTAAAATGGGATAAAAAATAATTTGTTTTAATACATTCAATGTAAAGATATGACAAATTATACTAAAAATCAACGATTTATGAAAAATGGGGTAAAACCCCTAGTTTTTTAATTTCAGTTTTCAAAGAAAGCACTAGTTTTTCTTTGGAAAAGTGAAAAAATCGAATAAATTTCATTTAATTTGAATATAACTAACTATTGGTGACTAGGGAATTATGAAAAACGAAAGATGAAAATAAAATAAATATTTTTAACAAGCATGCGCTTGAGGGATGAACCACAATATGGATATATATACCAGTAAAATCAATCTACTTTTATCTTAAAACTTAAAAATATTGCTCAAAAACCAACCAAACAGAATCTCTTTTCGGATCAGCCTTAATTGTAATTTGTTCTTTTTTTACAGGATGCATAAAAGACATTTTACGACAGTGTAAATTGATATTAAAATCTTCATTCCAACGACTAAATCCATATTTCAAATCTCCACGGATTGGACAACCGATTTCAGACAATTGCACTCGTATTTGATGAGATCTTCCTGTAATTGGTTTCACTTCAATCAATACATGCCCTCCCATTCTTCCTATCATCTTGTAATTCAAAACGGATCTTTTGGCCTTCTTTTTTTCAATCGTTTTAGGATTAGTATAAGCAGTAGTTACATTTCTACCAGTATGTTTTGCCAAAAAATGAACCAACTCCCCTTCTAAAGGATCTGGTCTTTTATTGGTAATTGCCCAATACAGTTTATCAACTTGTCGATCATGAAATAGTTTATTCATTCTGGTCAAAGCTTTGCTTGTACGAGCAAAAACAACAACACCACTTACGGGTCTATCCAAACGGTGCACTACACCAAGAAAAACATCTCCAGGCTTCTTATATCTCACTTTAATATATTGCTTTACATATTCTGATAAAGGAATATCTCCCGTTTTATCACCTTGTACCAACCACCCCCCAGGTTTATTCACTGCAATCAGGTGATTATCCTCATACAACACTTCCAATCCACTTATATCTAACATAATTTCTTGATTTTGAATTGCAAATTTATACTTTTTGTATTATCTAATGATAATAATAGGTTGTTTATTTAGTTTTGAGATAAAAAAATATTTTGTGACTTTTTTTCCACTAAATCCGTCAAAAAGAACGGAATACTATTGAGAAAGAATTTATATCAAACTATTCAACTTTTTAAAGGATTTTATAATCCTAGTATTCATCTATCCCATTCTTTTTTTAATAGCCTCCTATTTTTTAACTTATTTTTAGATATAGAAATCTTTAAAAATAATAAACAAACTTTTACTATGGAGAAAATTTTATCAACTCTACAAGAAACCTTTGTCACAAAACTTGGTGGTACAGTAGGCGAATGGGCACCTAAATTAATTATGGCATTGATTACATTAATCATTGGGCTATGGATTATCAAAATGATAATGAGAGGTATCGGAAAGATGATGGACAAAAGTCAAATCGATGAAACTTTAAAACCATTTTTATTAACATTAGCAGGTTTTTTATTAAAAGTGATGCTATTTATAGCCGTTGCTTCTCAAATCGGAATAGAAACTACATCTTTCATCGCTGTTCTTGGGGCATTATCATTGGCTGTAGGTATGGCACTACAAGGTGCGTTGGGCAACTTTGCAGCGGGGGTTTTGCTGTTGATTTTCAGACCATTCAAAAAAGGAGATTTAATTGAGGTACAAGGGGAATTGGGATTTGTAACAGAAATCTCAATCTTAGCTACAACAATGGAAACATTCCAAAACAAAACAGCAATTGTTCCAAACGGTCCTTTATTTGGTGGAAATATCATCAATTATTCAAGAAAAGGAAATGTAAGAGCAGATATTCCTTTTGCTATTAGATATGGCTCTGATATTGAAAAAGCTAAAGAAATTGTATTGAATGTATTAAAGAATTCAAAATATGTTTTACAAGATCCAGCTCCATCTGTTTATGTTACTGAATTAACGAATACAAATATTCAATTAACAGCATTGCCTTTTACTACAGTTGCAGATTATTGGGATGTATATTGGGGATTAAGAGGAGAAATTGCTACAGCTTTAGGAAATGCAGGATATGACGCTCCTTATGAGCAAAGAGTGATTCACATGAAAAACGCTTAAAATTAATAACTTTACAAATGGTAATTGGTATCTGAGATTTTCTTGGATACCATTTTTTTTTAAACAAAGATGAGAAAGGGTTATCCCCTTATTGCCAATTCCGCACGTATCTGCATCTTCTCGACAAAAAATTACAGTAGTAATTATCGTCATCTTTCCAACTGAAATAAATTATCCGTACTTTTGCACCAAACTATATTAATATGCAACTCACCATCGGTTTTTCACCTTGTCCCAACGACACTTTTATTTTTGATGCAATGATTCATGGTAAGATTGACACAGAAGGGCTTAGTTTTAATGTAATCATGGGTGATGTTGAAGAGTTAAATAATAAAGCCTTTCGACAAACACTCGATATTACAAAATTGAGTTTTAATGCTTTCACAAAATTGGCAAATGAGTATATTCTTTTACATGCAGGTTCTGCACTTGGCTTTGGAGCAGGACCTTTATTAATTGGAAAAACGCAATGGAAACCCACCAATCTTGACCATGCAAAAATTGCAATTCCTGGATTCAATACGACAGCCAACATGTTGCTTTCGCTAGCTTTTCCCAATGCAAAAAACAAGGTAGAAATGCTATTTTCGGATATCGAACAAACTGTGATTGACGGTACTGTAGATCTTGGATTGATTATTCATGAAAATAGATTTACATATATGGATAAAGGATTGGTAAAAAATATAGATTTGGGGGAATGGTGGGAAGAAAAAACCCAACTACCTATACCTTTGGGTGGGATAGCAATTAAACGAAGTATTTCAAAGGAAATTCAAGAAAAAATTAATCGTGTTTTACGTAAATCTGTAGAATACGCATTTAAAAATCCAGAAGGAACACAACAGTTTGTTGCTGCTCATGCCCAAGAAATGAATACAGATGTGATGTTTCAACATATAGACTTGTATGTCAATGATTATTCCATTGATCTAGGAAAATTGGGAAGAAAAGCTGTAGAGCATCTATTCCAACTTGCACATAAGAGCAATTGGATTGATGAAATACCTAAAGAGATTTTCGTTTAAAATCAGACTTCAGTAAACCATACGTTTCACTATCAAAGAACTTCCCATTTATATAATAATTTTCACGAAAATATCCTTCTTTTTGAAATCCCATTTTAAGCAATAATTTCCGTGAATTGCTATTCGCTGGATTAATATTGGCGACAAAAGTATGGACTCCAAGTTTTTCAAAGCCAAATTCTATTAAAGTCGATAATGTTTCAGACATATATCCTTTGCCCCAAAATTTAGGTTTTAATGTATATCCAACATTTTTCATATTTTGACAAAGGTCGTTATCCAAATTAACAATTTATAATTAACATTTAACAATTAAATATTACATATCTTTGCACTATGGATTTCACAGGAAGAGTAATTCTAAAAAATGAAAAATTTCAGTTAGCAATTGAAAGATTGTGCTATCAACTGATTGAAAACCACGATACATTTAAAAATACATGTATTATTGGCATTCAATCAGGAGGGGTATATGTGGCGGAACGACTCCTGGCGCAATTAGAATTGATAAATCCAAAATTAGAAATCAATTTCGGAAAATTGGATATTACCTTTTTTCGAGATGATTTCAGGACAAGAAATAAGCCAATCACTGCATACGAAACTCATTTAGATTTTCCAATTGATGAAAAAAATGTAATTCTTGTTGATGATGTCCTGTACACTGGACGTACAATCAGTGCCGCACTCAATGGTCTTCAAAATTATGGTCGACCAAAAAAAATTGAATTGTTAACTTTCGTTGATAGAAGATTTAATAGACATTTGCCCATCAAACCAGATTATACAGGCATTGTAATAGATGCCTTAGATGAGGCATTTGTAAAAGTAGATTGGAAAAAATATCACGGTCAGGATCGGATTTTATTATTTGGAAATAAGTAGCTAATGTCACTTGAATATAATCAATTAAGTACTAAACATTTACTAGGGATACAATCTATCACTTCGGATGATATTCAACTCATTTTTAGGACTGCTGATAATTTCAAAAAAGTAATCAATAGCCCTATTAAAAAAGTACCATCACTTCGGGATATTACTATTGCCAATTTATTTTTTGAAAATTCTACACGTACTCGAATATCATTTGAATTGGCGGAAAAGAGGCTTTCCGCTGATACTGTAAATTTCTCAGCAGCATCTTCTTCCGTAAAAAAAGGAGAAAGTCTTTTGGATACCGTAAATAATATCCTTTCTATGAAAGTGGATATGGTGGTCATGCGTCATCCTGCCCCAGGTGCACATCAATTTCTAGCACAACATATCGATGCCAATATCATAAATGCAGGTGACGGCACACATGAACATCCTACACAGGCGCTATTGGATGCTTTTTCAATGAGAGAACAATTAGGAGATCTTACTAATAAGAAAATTGTAATTATTGGAGATATTTTGCATTCTAGAGTAGCATTGAGTAATATTTTTTGTCTTCAAAAACTAGGTGCTCAAGTTGCAGTTTGTGGACCTCCTACCCTACTACCAAAACACATTGAAAAATTAGGCGTTACGAAATTTTATGATGTACAAAAAGCATTGGAATGGTGCGATGTAGCCAATATTTTACGTATTCAATTGGAACGTCAAGATGTTAAATATATTCCGTCTTTGCGAGAATACAGTTTATACTACGGGGTAAATAAAGAACGCTTGGAGCGATTGGATAAGGAAATCATCATTATGCATCCAGGACCAATTAATCGTGGAGTAGAAATCACAAGTGATGTGGCGGATTCAAAGCATTCTATCATATTACAGCAAGTGGAAAATGGAGTGGCTATCCGTATGGCGGTGCTATATCTGTTGGCAGAGAAGAGGTGATAAAAAAAACTTTCCGAAAGTTTAGAACTTTCCGAAAGTTTAGAACTTTCGGAAAGTTGGTATTTTTATTCTATTTTTTCTTCTTCTTATTCTTTTCAGCCTCTTCTTGAAGCTTCTTCTGTTTCTCCATTGCCTCCTGTAATTTAGCAGAAAATCCAGATTTCTTCTTCTTGGGTTTTGCTTTGTAGGCGCTAAGCTCCCTTTCTATCTTTTCATTGTCAATTATAAAATTCTTGGTGACCACCGTTTGAAGAATATTAAAGACATTGGAAAAAAGCATGTAAACCGTCAAACCCGCTGCATAACTATTAAAGAAAAACAAAAACATAACAGGCATCATATACTGCATATATTTCATTGCAGGATTTGCTGACATGTCCATGTGTTTTGAATTATAATAAGTATAAATCACTGTAGTTAAAGCCCATAAAATAGTAAATAAACTCACATGATCCCCATAAAATGGAATATCCATAGGTAATCTCCAAGCTACATCGTAGGAAGATAAATCCGTTGCCCATAAAAAACTCGCTTGCCTAAAGTCAATGGATGCTGGAAAAAACCGAAATAGAGCATACCAAATCGGCATCTGAATCAACATAGGAAAGCATCCCCCTAAAGGATTGACACCAAACTCACGGTACAATTTCATCGTCTCCATTTGAATTGTCTGTGTATCATCTCCGTGTTTTTCCTTCAATTTTGCCAATCTAGGCTTCAAAGCTGCCATTTTGGACTGAGAATACAACATTTTATAAGTCAAAGGATAAACAATCAATTTCACTAATAAAGTCAAAAGAAGAATTGCAATACCCACATTACCAATAAAACCATGTATAAAACGATAAATTGGACGTACAACCCAACGGTTAATCGTTCCAAAAATACTCCATCCATAAGGAACTACATCATCCAAATCTGCTTCATACGCCTTTAATGTATCAAATTCATTGGGACCAATATACATTTTCATACCAAAGGTAGAAGATGCGGGATTTGAAATCGGGACATCAATTTTAATTACAGATTCTTTAAGATCTTTCGCTCCCTTTTCTAAAGTTTTAATTTCCATTTCAGCAGCACTAAAACTTTCATCTGCAACCAAACTTGAATTGAAAAATTGATTTGAAGATGTTACCCATTTTAATTTCTCTACTTTTTCTACATCATCACCTGTATAGGAACAATTGTCAGTACCTTCCCCTGATTCTTTAAAAACAACAGTGGAATACATTGCCTCATAAGTAGGATTCTTCTCAATCTTGTCTAAAAAATTTATCCATTCCAAACGCAAAGGAGCTCCTTGGGACATGACATTATTAAGGTTATTCAAACGAATATCGTAATCCATTCCATAGTCATCACCCAGTGCATAGACCTGTTCAAAGCTACCACCTGTATTGGTTTTTGCAGTAAATACTACGGTCTTTCCATTTACCTTTGGTGTAAAATAAAGGTCTTCAGAATTCACAATTCCAGCCGAAGAATTTGATACAGGAATTGAATAATTAAACTTATTTTTAGTGTCTTCTAATAAAACCAAAGGCAATTTTACATCAACATGATTTGAATCTTCAATAATCTTCGAATATTCTTTAAGTACAACTTCCTTAATTTTTGCCCCTTTACTTGAAAATGTAATTTTCATTTTATCATTTTCAATAACAACATCTGTGTCCGTACCCGATCCTGAAGGTGAAAATGATCCAAATTTTGCGCTATTCTGTATTTGTCTCACGGAATCTGGAACTTCTTCCAATTTCTGCTCCTGTGCAACAGTACCCGCAATGGCATCAGCTGGCAGGTTTGCAAGACTATCTTGTATATGTTGCACTAACTCTGTAGAATCTGCAAGACGTTTTTGTTCTACTATTTCTGCTTCGGTTGGAGCATTCATCTTCAACCAAATAAAAAATATTCCCAAAAGCAGGGTAAATCCTATAAAACGATTCTTATCCATTTACGTATGTTTGTTTTTAAAGTAATAATGTTCAAATAAATAACACTATTTTCTTAATAAATATCAACTTTGTACATTGTAAGTTAAGTTCTGATGTATTTCGAAACAGTTATTTTTTCAAAATGCAGTAGAATGTGCTTTACACTGTAGTTAGTTTTCTCTTCCAAATCGGCTGCAAATGTACATTAATTTTATGAATTGTAGTTATAGATTCGATGTTTAGTGAAAAATAATAGACGAATGATATGAAATTCAGAAATAAGCTTAGAATCAGCATATTCCTGACCTAGATGCAATAAAATCATAATATTTAACTTCAAATATTAATATTTCCATGAAATAACTCCCGTTTCTCCTTGGATATCATGCGCTGAAATTTCTAATTCAAAAATTCTCGTTTTACTATCATAATTTGAATTTACAACTTTCAACATTGGGTTAGAACTTTTGATTTGATTAGGCTTGTTTATTCCTATCACTTTAATAGTTTGAGTTCCATACATTCTCAATTCTAAGTTTGAAGAAGTCTTCGTATTCAAAAAATCATAAATATTATATGTGCCATCATTTTCAATATAAGTATTCATTTTTTTATTAGAAACATCTATTGAAAGTTCATATTTCTCTTGATTTAGCCTTGGCAGAACGATATAACCATATCCTTCATTTTCGTAATAAACATTTAGTTCTTTACTGTTTAATCTTGACGAATAAACATGCTCTCCTTCATTCAATTTTACTTTCAAGATCATGTTCCCCACTAGATTATGTTTGTAGTATTCGTCAGGCAACTTAGTGTTGTCAATGTGCAAAACATTCCCAATCTGATGAGTTTTTGTAAATTTCTGATAAACCCATTGAGCATAAAACTGTTCTGTATTTTTTGCAGCATATCGGTCTTTACTTTTTCCTATATATTTAAAATAATCAACCCATTCTTGATTTAAACCTGCTTGTAAAAATTCATCTTGTACCAACCAATTTGTCCAATGTGTCTCAATAATATTGGATTTTTGATCTTCTAGTGGCACCGTTGGCAACGAAGACAACTCATACCAAGGATTTCCATAATTGATGCGATTGATGACGAGTACCCCATGATCCAAGTCACCTGCATTTTCACCTTTAGGCGGATTTAATTCTTCGATATAAGGATAAAACAAGGTATTGGTATATTTGACACCAGCTTCACCTAATTTTGCTCCAGTACTATATTCTCCCTTAGGATTCCAATAGTACCCATAAGCACAAGGCACAAAACTTTCGGGAAAAGAGTGCCCTTCGGATTCAGACAGCCCATATTGCGCCATCAATGCCTTGAAACACTGAATATGCCCATCTACTTCTTGCTCTGGCCAAGGATGATTATCCGTTGTACAATACCATTCCGCACGCTTCCTTTTGTGCGCATCAGGCCAATACTCATGCCCCACTCCATGCAAACCAAACTCTAACCATGCAGCATTTTCACGCACATAATTCATGATTTTTATTTGATCATCATTTACATTGATTTTATTATCCCAATCTACACCATGCTCATTGGTCGTTGGGTATTTTGACAATATGTTTTCTCGATCCATTTCACCCATTACAAAAAGCCCTTGAAACCGAATTCCAGTTCTTTTTGCAACATCTACGAGGCATTTGTAATCATTGATATCCATTTTTCGTTTCAAACCAATTCGATATGGCCCTTCAGTCACAGCACCATCATTTTGTCCTTTATTCCAACCTATGTCATCAATTGCTAAGGCAAAAGGAACAGGAAAAATGACTTCTCTTGTATCTATGTTTTTCAATTGCTTTTGTGCAGAACAAGATGAAATCGATAAAAATATTATCACGAAAAAGTAGCTAAATTTTGTCATTATTTAATTTTTTACTATATTTATTTTAAAAATTCTCAACAACCTAGTTTTGTGAGTACACATGTCCATCTACTTCATTACTTCCGCTTTTAAAAGCAAAAATTGTTCAAAGGACGTTCTAATTTGTGGTTTCGCACCATTGATTATTCCAAAAGAAACATCATTAAAATAATCAGTAACCTTATATTTTTTAGTAGTATCCAACCCTTTTAATTCAATTTCACCATTCCAATTTTTAGCATAAAAAGCATAATATAAAACATTATCTTTTTGAATTACATGACCTTCGGGTTTATCAAATCCAATATCATAAAGTTCTCCTAAATAAGGCGCTTTAGACAGCATCATTTCATTGTACATACCTATCCATTTTTTCCAAATGATTTCTTTTTGTGGAGTCAACAGATAGCTTGCAGATGCTTTAGGATTATCTTTAGGCCAAGTAAATTTACTTCCTAAAACAGCTCCAACGCCAAAAGAAGATGCAAAATCAGAAGCATTATCACTTAATTCAACATGATCTCCATAATAGGCAGTTTTACCTAAAATGGCCTTGTAAACTTTTCCTTTAACTAGTTGGCAAATTCGTTTGAAAGGAAAAGTTTACAAGGCCATTTTAGGTAAAACTGCCTATTATGGAGATCATGTTGAATTAAGTGATAATGCTTCT
>CAMZLN010000313.1 GCA_947311465.1 uncultured Saprospiraceae bacterium | reverse complement strand
CTACTTACTATCGTTAATGATTTCTTGAACCTTTTTTTCGGATAAACCAGTTAGTTTTGATAAATCTTCTATTGAAAAACCTTGTGCATAGCCTGATATTATTACTTTTTGTAATCCCTTTTGCAATCCCTTTTCTTCTCCTTTTTGCTCTCCAGCAGAGAAAATGTTTTCATAAGTTGACATAACTTCAATTTTTAATGATGATGGAATTTTATCTATTATTTTCTCCATTTCTTCAATTTTAAGTTGGGTGACATTCAAGAAATAAACAATTATTGGTTTAATTAAGTTCCTTGAACTCACGGACTCTAATGTACTGAAAATTTTGTTCACTTTCAATAATAAATCTTCTGGAGTTCTACTATACTTTTGTAGCAATAAAGCCGAAGAGAGAAAATAGTTCCCTATTGACTGTAATTCATGATCCGAAAACTTAGATAAATCAATAAAAACAGCATCAAATTTAGGAATATATTGTTTTATAGCCTTTGGAATATTATCAAATAAATCTATCATCTTTTTGGGAATCCAAACATCTCTTCCATGATAAAGTATCACGGTTATAATTGGTTGTAGTGGCACTTTGGATTTTTCTTGAGAAAGGTGCCCATTCACAATATATTGCAACAACTGCAAATAAATATTCTTATCAATATAACTTTTATGTTCCAATAAAATTGAAATTTTATAAGATTGACCATCCTTTATTTTACTATTTTTAAAGTCGAAAATTATATCAGAGAAAGTCTCAGTGAGTTCAGATGATATATAACTATCCTTACTCATTTTTAAGCTTTCGATATCAATCTCCTGAAGTAGCTTTTTAGGTAAAAAAGTTTTTAGAAAATCTTTCGCAACTGATGGCTCAGACATATATCTCTTAAAAAACTTATCATGGACATTATTTATACCTTTTTGCATACCATTTAACTTTTCTTAAAAATAAATATTAGCAGTACACAAATAATTAGCAGTAAATAAAGCTCAAATATAAATAAAATATTTTAAAATTAAAAATAAAATACAATTAGTTTTCAAAACAATCCCCAGAACTTTTTGATTCCCTAACGATACTCCCTATATTGAGCTTTCGTTTAAAAATAAAAAAAAATGAATTTTAAAACATATATCTTTGATCTCGAACTCAAACACACTTTTGGTCTGTCACGCGGTGCACATGATATCCAAAGAACTTTTATTGTGGAATTAGGACAAAATGGTCTTAAAGGTTTAGGTGAAGCAACTGAAAATCCATATTATAATATTACCGTTGAACAAATGGAGGCTCAAATGCAAAAATTAGCTCCTATCCTATCCAACTATTCATTGGAATCTCCTGAGCTTTTTTGGGAATTTCTTCACCCTTTTTTGAAAGATATGCCTTTCTTGCATTGTGCCATCGATATTGCAGCAAATGATCTATTCGGAAAAATTATCAACCAACCTTTATATCAATTTTGGGATTATAAAGCCGAAAATCTTCCAAAAACCAACTTTACAATTGCCATTGATACCTTGGAAATAATGAAAGAAAAAGTATTGGAGCAACCTTGGCCTTTATATAAAATCAAATTGGGTACAGACCATGATATTGAAATCATTCAAGAACTTAGAAAAATAACGGATTCTCCTTTTAGAATCGATGCAAATACTGGCTGGACTCCTGAACAAACTGTAAAAAATGCTCCTATTTTAAAAGATTTAGGCGTCGAATTTATTGAACAACCCCTGAAAGCTGACGATTGGGAAGGAATGAAATATGTTTATAAAAATAGTGTCCTACCCATTATTGCTGATGAATCTTGTGAATTCCCAGAAGATATTGCAAAATGTAAAGGGCATTTTCATGGCGTGAATGTGAAATTGGTGAAATGTGGAGGATTAACTCCTGCTAGAAAAATGATTTTAGAAGCTAAAAAACTGGGTCTGAAAACGATGGTCGGCTGTATGACAGAATCATCCATCGGTATTTCTGCCGTAGGGCAATTATTACCATTACTGGATTATGTAGATATGGATGGAGCTTTGTTATTGAAACACGATATCGCAACAGGTATTGAAATTACGGATGATGGCATGGGACATTTATCGGATTTGCCAGGAACTGGTGCTGCTTTAAAAAAAGAATCGATAATCTGAAAAGTATCTGGACTCAACCAAATTAAAAATGTTTTTTTTCAATATTTTTATTTTTTTCAACATCTAAGTAAGTAGGTTGATACAGCTTTCTACCTTTCTATGCAATCGTTTACACAAATTTTATTATATTTGCAATAGCATTATTTTGATTTTATCTTCAGGGACTGTGAAATAACAAAGTTCTTTTTTAACTAATTCTGAACATTTACTTTCTACACAATTCCTAATGTTTGAATTGAGACACGAACTATACTTCTGAAATATATAGAACTTCCTATACCAAGAGAAATATTCTGGGTTTGACAAACCTTGATTTTAGCAATTGTATAACCGCATCAATTTACATTATAATGAACCTACTTACTAAAATTCTACTTTTTGTAGCCATCTTATTTCATTTTACAACTTCTGCGCAAACGGGTAAAGCTTCCGTGTATGGAAAAATATCCGATCAGCAATCTGATGAACCCTTAATTGGCGCCTTTGTTATGGTGATAGGTACAAGTATTGGCGTAGCTACGGACTACGATGGAAAATACTCTATCCCTAGTATTGAACCTGGAGATTATGAATTGGAAATCTCTTATGTGGGCTATGACAATAAATTAATGACCGTTTCTTTACAATCTGGTGAAAATAAAAAATTGAATTTTGAATTGGAATTTAGTGGCATTCAGCTTGGGGCAGTTGAAGTGACAGCACAAGCCAAAGGACAAATGAGTGCCATCAATGAGCAACTCAACTCTAATCAAATTACAAATATAATCTCTTCCGAACGTATTCAAGAATTACCCGATGCTAATGCTGCTGAAACCATAGGACGTTTGCCAGGAGTATCTGTGCAAAGAGTGGGTGGTGAAGGAAATAAAGTTGTGGTTCGTGGGCTTTCTCCAAAATACAACAAAGTCATGATCGAAGGCATGACGATGGCTAGTAGTGGTGGGGATCGAAGTACTGATATAAGTATGATTTCTCCTTATTCTTTAGATGGTATTGAAGTTATGAAAGCTGTTACTGCTGATAAAGATGCAGATTTTATCGGTGGTGCAATAAATTTTAAATTGAGAAGTGCTGATCCTGGCTTGAAATTTAATCTCGTAACCCAGGGCTCATACAATGCCTTAAAATCAACGACCAATGATTTTATGCTCGTTGGTAGTGTAAGTAATCTGTTCCTTGATAAAAAATTAGGATTATATGTACAAGCTAATATTGAAAAACGAAATCGTAGTTCAAACGTACTAGCAGCAAACTATGATGTAAAAGAAGAAAATGATTCTAGAACAATATTTACTGATTTTTTACAGCTTTCTGATGATTTTAGAACTGTAAAACGACAAGGTGCAACTGTAGTGCTTGACTACAAACTGAAAAATGGAGCTATTCATTTTAAGAATTTCTATAGCAGTGGAAACACTGATGTCACTAGATATCGTGAAAAATATAATACGACTGGATTAAGTACTAGAGACCATAGTTATGAAATTAGAAATGAAACGTATAATGTCAATTCCTTGAGTAATATTATTAATTATGAACAAACTTTTGGTGTATTTACCATTTTTGCTAAATTATCCAACTCAGTTTCAAAACGAGATGTCCCTTTTAATAATGGATTTGTTTTTAATCAAAAAAATGCACTCGACTCTAAAGCTTTGATAGATATTCCACCCCCTTATGAACTCAATACCTATGCAGCATTAAACGATACGCTGACCTATCTTTCCACCGTTGAAGAAAAAATCAGTTTAACTAATGAAAATCAACAGGCTGTTAATTTAGATTTGAAATACGATTTTTCAATTAATAAAAAAATTAATGGTCATTTTAAAATTGGTGGCAAATATCGTCAACAAGAACGCTCATTCGATCAAACGGTTTATAATGGAAATTTTGAACTCAATAGTGGACAAAGCGTGAAAGATAAAATACTTACTACTTTTCCAGAAATGCAAAATATCACGCAATTAGGAAGTTCCAGATTGCCTTTTGCGCTTTTTAGTGAAAATGATTTTGATCATGGAAATTTCTTGAAAGGTGATTATGAATTAGGACATGTTGCTAATTCTGAATTAATGAAAGATGTTCTAGAAGTTATAAAAGGAGCCAGTGAAAGTTCTTTCGAGACCTATAGTGATGACGATTACCAATCCACTCGAGAAGATTATTCTGGAAATGAAATATTAACCGCTGGGTATGCAATGGCTGAAATAAACTTTGGATCTAAAATAAAATTTATTCCTGGTGTGCGATTTGAAAATAATAAAACAACCTATTCAGCACCAAAAGGTGATTTTACAGCAACTGCATTTCCTAAATTGAATTATCAACATTCTGACACGACTGTGGTAAGAGAAAATGCATATTTATTCCCTTCCTTTCATTTGAAATATAGTCCCCTTAAATGGTTTCATGTTCGGGCAGCATACACCGAAACCTTATCTAGACCTAGTTATTACCAATTTGTTCCAAGAGAAGATATTTTGACTGAAGCTGTGATTCAAAATAATGCCAATCTTATTCCTGAATATTCTAAAAATATTGATTTATCATTGGTTTTTCATGCAAACAAACTTGGTTTATTTACCATTAGTGGGTTCTCAAAAAATATTGAAAATATGATTTTCGGGCTAAATAGACGTGCCATTTTAGATCCAGCTGAATATGGACTTCCTGAAGGTACTGCTAATCGTGTGATTTTTACGCAAGCAAATAATACAAAAACGGCATTGGTCAGAGGAGTGGAATTAGATTGGCAAACTAGTTTCTGGTATCTGCCTGGAGCTTGGAAAGGATTGGTTCTCAATCTTAATTATACTCATATTTTTTCTAAAGCCTTTTATCCTAAAAATACTATCAAAAAAACTTTAGATACTGAAACCTTCACTTATACTTT
The DNA here is from genome assembly GCA_947311465.1 of uncultured Saprospiraceae bacterium. GTDB lineage: Bacteria > Bacteroidota > Bacteroidia > Chitinophagales > Saprospiraceae > CAMZLN01. Next base: position 7,423 of record CAMZLN010000313.1, on the reverse strand, counting down.
CGAAAATATTGATACTTTCGTGGAAGGTCAACTTTTAAACCAACCTGACAATGTGATCAATGTTCAATTAGGATATGACTACAAAGATTTTTCAATTAGAATCGCTACACTTTATCAAAGTAAAATCTTTAGTGCAACTAAGGAAAAACCTGAACTCAATACATTCATTGATGCCTATAATAGATGGGATATTTCTTTGAAATACAAACTTCCATGGTATGGAATTCAACTTTTTAGTAACCTAAACAACCTAACAGGTGCTAGAGACAGAAAATTAATTGAAGGAGCTCCATGGCCAACTAGTATCCAATATTATGGTACTACAATAGATTTGGGTTTGAGAGTTCAATTATAATTATATTTTTTTCACCAAAATTCTACTTAAATTATGAAACGAAATTTTTACAATTTGAAACTTATCTTAGTTTCTTGCCTTTTGATGGCAACTCAATTTATTTCTGCTCAAGATATTATGGATGTTCCGCCTTTTGATCCTGATGGAAACCCTTTTCTCGCAGCAGCGATTTCCAAAGACACAACAGATAATGGTGAACGTGCCAATCTTGACCGTATCTATCGATTGGAAAGAGGTAAAGTCTATATCATGGATTTTGATATTTCGGCTGACTATCCTATTCGATTGATTGCTGGAGGTGATGAATCAATGAGACCGCCAATCGTAGTCAGAGGAAGTTATACAAATGGCCAAAATATTAAGCTTTTCTTTTCTTTTAAGGGAGATAATTTAGTTCATAGCTTCAAAAATATCATTTTTACTGGAGTTGACCTTAAAAGAAAATATGATGAAGAATTCAATAAGGGGCTACATGTTGTGGGTGACAATAACACGCTCATCATGGAAGGGTGTGTAATGAATGCATGGGCAGGTAGATTCTTGAATGTAACGGGACAAAACGCTACCATTATTCTTCGTGATAATATTTGGAGAAATGGAGTGGGTATTAAACATCCGTTTTGGGGACAACAAAATACTTTTTTTGCTCGAATGAAAAAACTAGAAGTTACCAATAATACCTGGTTTAATAGCGGTGGGTTTTGGCTTTTCTTAGAAAATGATGTCGTCGATGAAGTGATTATTGAACATAATACACTTTTTACTTCCGCAATAGATTTATTTAGAATGAGAGATCTTGCGAATGCAAAATTTAGAAGTAATCTCTTTTATGGTACGCATGCTTACGCACAAATTGAAAGTGAAAGACAAGACAATTGGGTAGATTCGGATCATGAATATGTTTCTTTCTTCTCTTTGGATACTTCAGGGGTGGATGTTTTACAAAAAATCGGTATTACTGAAATGGAAAAAAATGTTGAACTTTCAAATAATACATATTTTTCTCCCCAAGCATATAAGGACTATTGGGCTACCGTTGATGGTGTCTTTACTCCGACTTGGATGAATGCAAGAACCCAAGCGATGTTTGATAACTATCCAAACCTAGTTGCTACCAACAATCTTGAAATGGATCCAGGTTTCACCGATACTGATATGGAATCTTGGGTTGTTGATGAGGTTATTAACTTTTGCAAAAAATTGAGAAAAGGTCAAAATGCTTCTACCAATAGAAATTATGATGTACATACAGGAGCGGATTTACTGCAATTCAATTGGCCGCTTCCAGAATCTTTGGTTTATACTAATGCAGATATGCTTACAGGTGGTCATGATGGATTACCCGTAGGTGACTTGAATTGGTTTCCAGAAAAAAGAGCACTTTATACAGGTGTAGATAATATAGTTATTCAAAAAGAAAATTCTATTTCTAAAGTTTTGCCAAATCCTACAACAGGTTTAGCTACTATTGAATTTGAAATGAAAAATTCTTCTGATGTAGAGATTATTTTATACAATATTAATGGACGTAAAATTCAAACAGTCTTGAATAACAACTTATCTAAAGGAATTCATAAAATTGAACTTAACCTTACAGAACAATCTGCTGGTATGTATTTTTATACACTGAAAACTGGAAACGTGTTGGAGACTCAAAAGATAATCCTTTATTAAATTAGTGTCTGGACGGAAACTCATCAAAATAAAATAATTCATCTTGTCAAAATTGAGAGTTTCCATCCAGCTACATCAATAAAACTTTTGTTTAATTTATTAGTTTAGCAAAAGTGATTTCGATTTCCATTATATTTTATTTGAAAATTACTGAATAAATTTGATGAAAATTACGAAAATATATGCTATTTTTATGCAATGCAATCGTTTGTAAAGATAACGATATTTCATTATACCAAATGATCTTAGGAACTGTGAAAAAATAAAGGTACATTTTTAACTAATTATTTTACCTTATTTTGTAATTTGAAAAACGTCACTTATCTAGATAAACTCCAATTTCAAACTACAACCTTTAGATAAAATAAAAAACTTAAACTCTGAACATTTATTTCTACACAATACCTTAACTTAAAATTTCATTCAATATATTATTTAAGCAATAAAATTTTTAATATGAAAAATCAATTACTATTAAAGTTGCGTTTTGCAATTCTGATGTTCATGATGCTTTCATCAGCTTTGATGATCGCTCAGACAACGGTCACTTCCTTTACTGAGGATTTTAACTCTGCTATAGATTTAGCAGCGTGGACTCCTAATCCGATAACAACAGACAGTACTGGAACGACAGATGTATTTGCTGTTACACATGAAACGGATCATCTACAAGTAGTTATGAATCAGGCAAATTTCTACGATGGTCAACGCTACGACATTACTGAAAATTATAATGTTGTTCTAGATCTATCTAACAACGGATATTTTACTGTTGACTTAAAAGTTGAACCAGGTGCAATGTATGACACCAGTACTACTGAGACAGTATCTTTCTTAGCTGGACCATGGTCTCATCCTAATGATTCAACATGGACACGTCTAACTACACCAGCTGCTTTTAATGTTCCAGCTGATGGAAAATGGCATACTTATACATTTGATTTTGAAGAAATGGTTGGGGTTCCTTTATTTAACGGTGAAATTCCTTCTGGTGATCTTTCCGTAGTAAACTCTATTCTTTTAGAAACTGTTAAATGGCCAAATAAGTATAGTGCAACGTGGTCTATGGACAATTTTAGATTAGGGGATGCAGCTGCTCCTCCAACTGTTGTAAGTCATTGGTCTGAAAACTTTAATGCTCCTATTAATATGGAATTATGGAATCCTAATACAACTAAACATGATGATGGATCTCCAGTCTTTAATGTTGCTCAAAATGATGGTACACTATTAGTTGAAATGAACCAAAAGAATTTCTATGATGGACAACATTATGACATTACAAAGTGGACAAACAAGATGATTGATATGTCTCAACATGGTTTCATGACTGTTGATATTAAAGTGGAAATGGGAGCCATGTATAATGGCGAAACTGCTGACGAAGTTGTTTTCTTAGCTTCACCATGGTCACGAAATGAAGAAGGAGCAGCTGTTAGACAAGTAACTCCAGCATCATTTAATGTACCCGCTGATGGCGAATGGCACACTTACGATTTTGATTTTACAAGTATGATAGGAGTCGCTTTATTTGATGGTTCAATTCCTCCAGGTGATCTTTCTCAAATCCAGTTATTATTACTAGAAACAGTTAAATGGCCAGATAAATACAACGCAACTTGGTCAATAGATAACTTGGTTTTAGGAAATTCCGCTGGACCAGATAGAATGGTTACTTCATATACTGAAGATTTTGACAATGCTGTTAATCTTGACCTTTGGACTCCTAATAACCGTTATACTGATAGTACTAAGACAACAAAAGTATTTAATGTAACTCAGTCTGATGATCAAATCAATGTTGATATGCATCAAAAGAATTTTTATGATGGACAACATTATAAAATAGGTCAATTTGAAAAAATTACAATTGACATGGTTGAGAATGGATATATGTCTGTTGATATTATGGTTGAACCTGGAGCTACTTATAATGGTGAAGCAACTGATGCTGTTGCTTTTCTTGCTAGTCCTTGGTCTCATGAAACTGATTCTACTTCAACTCGACAAGTTACTCCAGCAGGATATAATGTACCCGCAGATAGTAATTGGTATCGATTGGTTTTCAACTTTGAAGAAATGATTGGTGTACCTTTATTTGATGGTTCAATCCCTCCAGGTGATTTGTCTGCAATAAAGTCAATTTTATTAGAAACAGTAAAATGGCCTGAAACTTACAATGCAGTTTGGCACATGGATAATTTCAAATTAGGAGATGCAGCTGCTCCACCTAGATTGGTGCGTTCTTATTCTGAAGACTTCAACAGACCTGTAAATATGGATCTTTGGGCTTCAAATGATTTGAAGCATGATGACGGAACTCCTGTATTTAATGTTAAACAAAAAAATAATCTTCTGAAAGTCGATATGATCCAAAAGAACTTTTATGATGGTCAATTTTACAATATCTCTACTCATGAGAACCTTGTAATTGATATGACTGAACATGGATTTTTTAGTATTGATTTAAAAGTAAACCCTGATGCTATTTATGATAGTATGGCTGTGGATACAGTTGTATTTTTAGCTTCTCCATGGTCAATTGGTGCTACTGCAGTTAGACAAGTTACTCCTGCTGGATTTTTAGTTCCTGCAGATGGAGATTGGCATCATTATGATTTTGATTTCACTTCTATGATTGGTGTTCCACTCTTTGATGGAACAATTCCTCCTGGTGACCTTTCTAGAATTGCTGGAATTCTATTAGAAACAGTTAAATGGCCTGATAAATATGATGCAACATGGTACATGGATAACTTTCAGTTAGGTGAAGTTGCAGGACATCCAAGAGTAGTTGATGCTTATATTGAAGACTTTAACGATGTAGTTGATTTGGCTTTATGGGCTCCAAATGATTTGACACATGATGATGGAACTCCGGTTTTTGATGTTGAACAAGATGAAGGTCAATTGAATATTGATATGTCTCAAAAGAATTTTTATGATGGTCAACATTATAAGATTACTGATTCAGAGCATGTGATTATTGATTTAAGCAAGCACGGTTTCATGACTGTTGATTTAATGGTAGAAACAGGTGCTCAATATGATAGTATGGATGTTGACATGGTTACTTTCTTGGCTTCTCCTTGGTCAGTAGATACTTCTGGCTCTGTTAGACAAGTTACACCTCCGTCTGTTGATGTTCCTGCTGATGGTGAATGGCATACAGTCACATTTGATTTTGAAAGTCAAATTGGAGTACCTTTATTTGATGGTTCAATTCCTCCAGGTGATTTTTCTGCAATTCAATCAATTTTATTAGAAACCGTTAAATGGCCAAATACTTACCAAGCGGTTTGGCACATGGACAATTTCAAGTTGGGTGTTCCAGCTGGGCCTCCAAGTGTTGTTTATAGTTATGTTCAAAATTTTAACCATAGAGATAGAGTTAATTTAGACCAGTGGGCTCCAAATGATTTGAAGCATGATGATGACGATGCTACTCCTGTATTTAACGTGACTTGGGAAGGTGGTAGATTAGATATTGATATGCAGCAAAAGAATTTCTACGATGGACAACATTACAAGATTACTGAATTTGACAATGTTGTTGTTGATATGGTAGATAATGGATTGATGAGCGTTTGGTTGATGGTTGAAGAAGGTGCAGAATATGATTCTACGGAAGTGGATACTGTAGTATTTTTAGCCTCACCTTGGTCTACTGATATGGCTGGTGATGCCGTTAGACAAGTAACACCTGCTTCAATGGATGTACCCGCAGATGGCGTTTGGAGAAAATATACTTTTGATTTTACATCTCAAATTGGAGTGCCTTTATTTGATGGTTCAATTCCTGATGGAGATTTATCTAGAATTAGTTCAATATTATTAGAAACAGTTAAATGGCCAAATACTTATTCAGCTAAATGGCATATGGATAACTTTGTGCTTGGAGCTGCTGTAGCGACGCCTTTAGTTAGCAAACAAGTTCCTGCTGTAGCTGGTAAATTCTGGGCAGCTTGGAACGTAAACCCTACTCACAATAATATGAATGGTGCAACTGGTCTTGCAAAAGGACGTGTTTCTGGATGGGGAGATTACGGTGTGATTGTTCGTTTCAATCCTGATGGACAAGTTGATGCTAGAAATGGTGGCAGCTATGAAGCAACAACTGAATTTGATTATTCAGCAAATACCAATTATCTTGTTGAAATAATCGGTGATGTTGAAACTCAAACTTATAGCGCTTATGTTTATGAAAATGGAGAAAAGACAACGATTGCAGACAACTTTGGATTCAGAGCCAATACTAGTCAAGATACATTGAACTTTATGGCAATGAAAATTACCGAAAGTACTGACTTTGATGGAATTCCTGGTTCTAGTTTAAGACCTTCTTTTAGAAACAAAAACTATATCCTTGGTTGGACTAATAAGAAAGGTGAAGCTTTAGCTTTAAGTACTGAACATACTGTAAGTTTTGACGCTACTCCTACTGCGAATGGAATCAATGCTGCTTTTGCATTGTCAAGTGAAGAACCTGGTTTATTGGCTTGGCCAGACCTTAGCACAATCGTTCGTTTCAATACGGCTGGATTCATCGATGTAAGAAATGGTGCGGCTTATGAAGCTTTAGAAGATTATCAATATGAAGCTGGTCAAACCTATAAAGTTGATATGACTTTAAATGTTCCGACTATGACATATAGTGTAAATGTTACAGATGAAGCTGGTGTTGTAGTAACTCTTGCTACAGATTATGCTTTCAGAAAAGAAGCTACTGAGTTAAATTATACTTTAACGAATGATTTAATTGGAGGAAATCATGGTGGAAATGAAGGAAGTTTGGTTATCGAAAATGTCAACATTACAACGGTTGGTGTAAATGATATCGATGCTCCTAACTTTAACTTCTACCCGAATCCAACGAAAGACTTCATTATGGTGGCTGCTGATAGTAGAGCAAAAACTATTGAGGTAACTAGTGTTTCAGGTACTGTTTTAAGATCTATTGAAACTACTGGAAATTCAGTAGAAAAAGTTGATATTTCTCAACTTACTGCTGGTTCTTATATTATTAGTGTTTCTAATGATAAAAGTGTTAGATCTCAAATCTTTGTTAAAAAGTAATTTGATTGAATGAAATAAAGTAGATTTTTTCTACTTTGGGAAGGGAGCCAATTTGGCTCCCTTTTCTTGTTTATAGGCACAATGAAATTTATTTCATTTCGACCAAACAGCGGAACGTAGTTTGTAGGATACCGTATAGAATAATCTAATGTTTGATAAGTTGATGAGAAGATGAGTGGGCTCTCCAAGCTCGAGACTTGATGAGTTGACGTTTGAAAAATAAGATTATTTCTTAACATAATGTCCTTTGGAAATTCAACTCGTCCCCTAATCTAAGGAGCAGGCGAAGCTGCGACTGACTCATCTTATAATCATTTT
>CAMZLN010000312.1 GCA_947311465.1 uncultured Saprospiraceae bacterium | reverse complement strand
TTTCTATATCGCTAGAAATTGCTCCATTAAGTAGATTAAATTCTAAGTTCAATGTGTTTAAATGCTTTAAAGAATAGAGTGAATTTGGAATTTCACCTTCTAGCTTATTTCCTATTAAATTTAATTTTACCAACTGTATTAAATCACCAATGTTGTCTGGTAAAGATCCTGATAAATTATTATTAGTTAGCCCTATCTCAGTAACACAACCGTTGTTATTTGTAGAGATCCCCCCCCATTTATTTAATGGTTCTTTAGATAGCCAATTATAATTATATGTCCATTGCTCTCCATGTGTAGATTCATAAAGTGATTCTAAAACAGCATATCCTTCTAGGCGACAAGAGTCTATTTCTCCTTTGCATTCACAGTTTTCAGTTATGGAATCATTATTATTTAGGAAATCACCATCTTCACAGGGAGCTCCTATTTGCACTTGATTTTGACAATATTGATTGAAATCGCCAAAATATGGAAGTTTTGGATTATGGGTAAAATTGATATTTTTATCACAATTATCTAAAAATTGTTCATTAAAACAACCGAATAAATCATTTGATGATAAATCAATAGCTTCAAGATGCTTAAAGTCCATAATGTCAACTGGAATTTCACCTTTTAAATTATTATCAGATAAATCAATAGCAATCACACAACCATTTCTGTTTGTTTTTACGCCAAACCATTTTTCAAATCGAGTATGGGTCAACCAATTAGATTTATTCTTCCAATTTTCTCCATCTAAGGCATAATAGATACTTGCCAATAACAAAGAATCCGATGTTCTACATTGTTCTGGATTGTAAGTTCCTGCACAAATACAATCTTCTGTAATTTTGTCATTATCGGTTTCAATATCATGATCATCACAAGCAACTCCTGCAAAATCCGTTTCGCATTTAATGATTTTTGTTTTCCATAAGCCATTTAATTGTGAAGAAATAAAAAAGCTATTTTCTTCATTTTTATTTTCAACTAAACTATTGATTCTAGGTGCAAGTACACTCTGAAATTCATTTGATTCAATCATCAAATTAAATTCACGAATCGTTGGAGTGTTCTTGAAGAAATTAAAATATCCATTTTCATCTATCAATAGAAAAGAAGAAGAAAAATCATAGTTGATACCAACATACCTATTTGCAATATTATAAATTTGAGCATTTCCCCCAACACCATTTAGTGATAAAACAATTGGGGATAGACTGAGATTATTATACTTTTTAATAGTTCTATCAACAATGTAAAAGTGATTATTAACATATTTAATTTGTGCTTTATTCGATTTTTTTGTTAATTCATTATTACTCTTTTCCAACAACGTCCAAGTTACTCCATTGTTTATTGAAGAATAAATAAAATCGTTGGATTTAATCAAAAAAGTATCATTTACAGCAATTAGGTCATCAACAAAATCAACTTCAAGGTTAATATCTGTCCAAGAATTCCCCAAATCATCTGATGTAGAAAGTTGTTTATATCCAGCAATAACAAGTTGAGTAGAATCTTTCTCATTTCTAAATAATTTATAGGAGCCATCACGAATTGGCATCCATTCATGCTTATCAAAGTCATATTTTTCAAGTTTGAACAAATTGGCTCTGAAAATTGTATTTTGAATAACTAAATAATTATCCCCTAATTCCGTTAAAAATTGAAAATCTGGGTCAAATTCAAATTTACCATTGCTTTTTTGTCTATAAGCAATATGATTTGTAATTATGAAATTTTGATTATTAAAGGTGATTTGCTCTGTGATTTCATCTGCAATTACACCCGAAGTATTGAGTTCAGTCCATGATTTTCCAGCATCCGTAGAGCGATAAAGAATATGATTAAATTTGCAAGTAGCAAAAATAATATCATCATCTAGAACAAAAAAATTAGTGGGAGTAGCAAGATTATCAGGAAATTTATATAAATCACTTAAATTCTTGCCTAGATAGATGTCTGTTTCATTTTTCAAGAAATGAATTTCTTCTTTTACCGAATATTCTAAAATAGGAAAATTAAATTCCATTTTTTCCAAACTTAGACCTTGGTCAGTACTAAAATAGATTTCATTTTTCCTATTTGCAAAATATAAGGTAGTATCTATTGCATTTAAAGTTAATTTGTCTGGTGCATCAAAAGGAATTGCAATTGATTTTGTCAAAACCAAATCGGAATCTCTAAAAAATAAAACTTCGTCATCTTTCACAGAAAGAAAATATCCATCAATATAACTGGAGATATTTCGAACTGCACTCGATTGAGGATGGGTATATTTTTCTCCATTTGGATAATAATGCTCAACAATCAAGGGGTAAGATGCTTCTCCCCAATGAAAATAGGACGAAACATTGGTTAGATGGTTATTATAAGGTTCCTTGGTAGATTTATTATTTATAAAAGCCAGATAATCATTTGCAACACATAGATTTGTAAATATATTCTTGTGAAAAGATGTTTTACTTTTATTGTTAATATTGATATACTCTTCAAATAAAAGATTAGATTCTTGTCTTGTGTATTTTGCTATTTTTAAACGCCAATTTTCCGTTGAATATCCATTGAGTCCAGATACATAATGATGATCATAACTGGTTTTTTGCTTTGAAAAAACATGATTTGGTGTAGAAGCAACGATGGTTCTATGCCAAGGATACATACTAGTCTCCACTAATTTCCATGAAACTCCAAGATTATCACTTTCAAATATACTTGTCCCAGAATATGCATAAAGCACTCCATTATTTTGGGTAATTGCTAAGATTTTACCTGGAACTCCTTCAACACGTTCCCACTTTAGGTTGAGTTCAGTCTGTCCGATTGCAGTTCCAATTAGAAGTAAAAATAATATGCTAAGTATATTTTTCATGCGATTATATGTTTGTTTATTTCACAACAATTTTTTGAGTGGCAATATCTTTTTCCGTTGAGATTTTCAAATAATAAACTCCCTTGGGAATAAATGAAATATCAATTTCTTCTTCTATTTTTTGATTATCTATTTCCATTGAAAAAATGGTTTGTCCCATCAAAGAAATAATATTCAGTTTCATTTTTTGATGCTTTTGAGCATGAAATTTTAAAGTAAATCGCCCATTATTTGGATTGGGTAAAATTTGAATATTACCAAAATTATAGATATCCTGATTTCCAACGGTCATTCCTACACATTGACAATTTTCATCGATGCCGTCGTTGGTGGTGGTGGAGTCTTGGTCGTCGCATGGGGCTCCAATTTGGGGATTGCCATCACATATTTTTCTAAAATAGCCACGATAAGGTAATAAATCATTATCAGAAAGATCTACCCTAATTTCTTTATTATTGCAAAATGAATCTAAAATAGCTTGATCTATACAACTAGAGAAATTGTTGTTTTCAAGATAAAGTATTTCAAGATCACTAAGATTGGCTAATTCTTTCGGTAAAGTGCCGCTCAATTCATTATTTCGTAAATCTACACGTTTCAAATTTGGTAAGTCTCCGATGTTCTCTGGGAGCGTTCCAATAAGAAAATTATCTCTGAGATTAAGATATTTTAAATTAGATAAATTTGTAATCTCATGTGGAAGCACTCCCCAAGTATGAGTATTGTCTAAATTAATATGCACTAACTCTGGTAAATTAACCAATTCAATTGGAAAACTATCATTCAAAAAATTTAAGGCAAGATCAATAGATTTAAGGTGTGAAAGTTTTTCAATTTCATGAGGAATCGGTCCAGATAGTTGATTCCAACCTAATCCAAGAAATTTTAATTGACTTAAATTTCCGATTTCCGTAGGAATGTCTCCTGTAAGTTGATTACTTGATAAAGATAAAACTTCTAAATTTGAAAGGTTACCGATTTCGACAGGGATATTTCCTGAGAGTTCATTGTGACTTAATAGCAAATATTTTAAACTATCGAGTTTTCCTATTTCTTTAGGTATTTTTCCCTTTAATTGATTGGTACTAATATTTAATTTCTTTAAAGAATGTAAATTTCCAATTTCTTTGGGAATTCTTGTAAATTCATTATTGTGTAGAATGAGTTCTTCTAATTTAGATAGATTTCCAATTTCTCTTGGAATATTCCC
>CAMZLN010000311.1 GCA_947311465.1 uncultured Saprospiraceae bacterium | reverse complement strand
CATCGTACTACAGATTTCGCTCTTCTTTCAGACAATCCTCTATTATATCGCTTTGAACCCCTTGAATCTGTATGAGATCCAATTTCAATTATATAAGAAGGATTTGATGTTGCTCCTTCTACTAATCATACTGATTTTGACGGTGTTTCTTACTTATTGCACATCTATTATGATTTTGATCAATCCTATATTAGAGATGAAGCTGTGCCTGATTTAGAAAGATTATTAGCAATGATGAATCAGAATCCTTCTTATATAATTGAAATTGGATCTCATACAGATTCAAGGGGTTCAAAGCGATATAATAGAGGATTGTCTGAAAGAAGAGCGAAATCTGTAGTACGATGGTTGACTAAGCATGGAATCGATGGTTCTAGATTAGTAGCTAGAGGATATGGAGAAACAATTCACGTAAATGATTGTACTGATAATGTAAAGTGTAGCGAAACGCAACACCAATTTAATAGACGTACAGAGTTTAAAGTGATTGGATGTAGTACTTGTGCTGATGGTAGTGTTTATTCACAACCTAAAACAGCACCGAAGGTGGATAAATGTAATAATTGTCCATTCTAAAATTATGACTTAATTGAGAGTTTATCTCTGAAAATAAATGTCAACTTTAAACAAAATTAAGGGTGTCGTCTTTGACGATGCCCTTTCTTGTTTTTTACAGTCTGATGAAATTCATTTCGTCCATCATTCAGAAAACATCTTGACTTCCTGTTTTTTTATATTCCCTCCTGTCGGCAATTCATACTCTTTCTTCATTTCGTCCGTCATTCCTTGAATGTTGACAGATCTCAAGGAGTGATAGACCACAAAAGAAAATCCAAAAAATAGCATCAAATGAAATGGAACAAAACCGTAATCGTTATATTGGATTCCAGTATAAATTCCATAAAGAAAATAAATAGAAAAAGCCAATTCAATCACTGTAGTAAGTGTCAAATGACGAGCAATATATTTATTCTTTGAAATATCGTCGGATTTAGTCTTAACTGCAAATTTTGGGGTACGAATAAATGCACTTTTCTTACCAGAATATCCTTCTAGAACAGCTAAAGTATTGTGAAATGAAAAACCCATTGCTATCGAAAAGAAGGTAATAAAGTCCACAAAATATTGAAAAAAGAAACTTAATGTCTTCTTCTTTTTATAGGAATAAACCTTCCAATAACTGAAAAATAAAAATAGAGTACTCAATAAAAAGATATTTGTCAATAAAAAGTAGGAATCATATACATTTGTCGTATTTTTTAAAATCAACATGGGTACACTCAATACACCTACCATGAATACAAAAATGAACATGGAACTACTCAGTAAATGAATGATAGCATGGAGTTTTGTTGTCAAAGGGGTCGTTTTACTAGAAATCACTTTCCAACCCATTTTCATGAAATTTTCTGCACCGCCTTTGTTCCACCTAAACTGTTGACTTTTTGCCGCCGAAATGTGCATAGGTAATTCCGCAGGACTAACTATATCTTTTAAATATTTGAATTTCCAACCTTTCAATTGAGATCTAAAACTCAAATCTAAATCTTCTGTCAAAGTATCTCCTGCCCAGTTTCCTGCGTCATAAATGGTCTCTTTTCTCCAAACTCCTGCCGTTCCATTGAAATTGATATAATGATTTTTGCTATTTCTACCGACTTGTTCTAAAAGGAAATGATTGTCCAAAGCAAAGGCTTGGATTTTGGTCAACAAGGAAAAATTTCGATTGATATGTCCCCAACGTGTTTGGACCACACCTATTTTATCATCTTGAAAATAAGGAATCGTTTGTAATAAAAAATCTTTTTTGGGAAGGAAATCTGCATCAAAAATGGCAATAAATTCTCCCGATGCCTCATCTAATGCTTCTCTTAACGCCCCCGCCTTGTAATCTGTTCGTATTTTTCGAGTGATTTGTTTGATGTCAAATCCTTTTACCTTTAATTCGGCTACTTTTTTGGCGGTAATTTCAACTGTTTCGTCTGTAGAGTCATCCAATACTTGAATTTCGAGTTTATCAGCAGGATAATCCATTAATACTATCGTGTCTAATAAACGCTCTACCACATACAATTCATTGAAAATAGGCAATTGAATGGTAACTTTCGGTAAATCAGCCCTTTTAAAATCAGGTAAAATATCTTTCTTTTTACTCGCTTTTAAAAAATTTAGAAGCAAATTGAGTTGTGTTAAACTAAATACAAAGATTAGTAAAAGCGATAATGTGTATAAAGTGATTATAATAATATGTATCAAAATTGTTCAATTTTCAAATTTTCCAAAAATAACATTCTTATGGACCGTCAAAACTCTTCGAACAACCCACAACCCACAACCCACAACCCACAACCCACAACCAATAACCCACAACCAAAAAAAAACTAATTATCCCGATAAAAAGAAGCATAATCCGTCCAACTTCCCACCAACTCATCATCACTATATTTTTCCGCTTTATTCAATTCATTGTTTTTATATAAAAAGGTGTATCCATGTCTTTTACCATGTTTAAATTCACATTTCTTAGTAATTTCTCCTTTTTGATTATAAAAAAGCCACCATTTTTCTTCTAAATCATCTTTAAATCGACCTTCTTGTTGGGTTTTTCCATTGGTAAAATAGTATTTCCAATAGTCATTTTTTTTGTCATGAAGATAATGCCCTTCTTTTTCTATTTGTCCATTTTGGAAATAATATTTCCAATATTTCTCTTTTTGACCATCTTTTTCCCACCCTTCTGCAATTAATTGATTGTTTTCGAATATTTTTTTGTACTCAAAATCTCCATTGCTTGGATTCAATGTTAAAAAAGTAAGGATTAGAGAAAAGACTAGTTTCATAAAATGAACATATTTACCTACAAAGTTACTAATATTTCCTTTTATATTTTGATAGAAACGATATTATCGTCGTGCGAAATACAGTTTTGACTTTTTTTCGGTAGTATTGACACTTTTTCGTTTTCTTTGCACATATAACTATGATAGACAATTTTGTTTCATCGTAAAATGTAAAAAATATGCAGCGAATATTAAATATCTCCATCGTATTTCTACTTTTTATTGTAGGAAATGTAAATGCGCAATCAGAAGCGAAGCTGTTTGATGCCCTAGATGATTTTTATAAATTATATGTCTCCAATGGTATGGTCGATTATCAACGGTTGAAGAAGGATAAAAGAGCCTTGAATTCAATCTACTTGATGGCACAAGAAGTAAATATAGACAAGGCTAAAAATGAAAATAGCTACAAAGCTTATTGGGTCAATATGTACAATTTTTCTGTTATAAAAGGTATT
>CAMZLN010000310.1 GCA_947311465.1 uncultured Saprospiraceae bacterium | reverse complement strand
CGATTAAAAAAATGATGCTTGATGCGGTCTTCATAGATATTCCACAACATAACCTGCCCCGCCTACATTTTCCCTCGAATAAGAAATAATTTGAAGTTTAGTCTTCAAAAAACAAGTAAATCTTTAAAAAATCTTCAATTTCTTCCTTCTTCTTCGTTGAAAATTCCAACGGGACTTGCTATGTCGTTCGCTATTGTCCTACATTTTTGACCCCGAATTCGCATTCTGGTTTAGTTTTGGTAAACCACGTTGGGGTTGCATACTTTTCATATTCCTTTTTCGCTGAACGAGTTTTTATAACGGACTATTGAATTATAATAATACACAGCTAAAATAAAAAAAATCAATTTTTCTTTTCCATACGTTTGGTCAAAGAATGAAAATATTTTTGTACATTCATCTATTATTTTACAAAATACAATTGAGATTATGACAAAACTAAAAAATTGGGGCATACTGACGATGATTACCCTATTAATCCCCGTGTTAGGATTCGCACAAAAAAATGAAGCAAGTATATATGATTATGGCAAAATGTGGACTTTTGAACACGCTCCAATTGACTATTTCAATAAGACTTACAACTTAAAAGTAGATCAAGAATGGTTTGACGATGTAAGACAATCCGCTTTGAAATTTGCAACTTGGTGTTCTGCATCTTTTGTTTCTCCAAATGGATTAATCATGACCAACCACCATTGTTCTGAAGGGGAAGTTGCCAATATTATAAAAGAAGGTGAACATATTCTTGAAGAAGGATTTTATGCAGAAAAGCTAGAAGATGAGCGTAGATCTCCAGATTTATTTGTAGATCAATTAACACATATCGCAGATATTACCAATGCAATAAAAACAGCAGAAGCCAAAGGAAAAACAGATTCAGAAAAACTTGAATTAAGGGCGCAGACCATACAATCTTTAAAAGATAAATATAGTAAAATGCAAGGCTGGGAAGGATTGCGTTTGGAAGTGGTCAACTTTTATAGTGGTGGAAAATTCTCAATTTATGGTTATAAAAGGTATGATGATATCAGATTGGTATTTATTCCAGAAGTAGATTTAGGTTTCTTTGGTGGCGACCCCGACAACTTTACTTACCCACGATACAATCTAGATTGCACCTTTTGGAGAGCTTATGAAAACGGAAAACCCGCCAATACATCTAAGCATTATTTTGAGTTTAAAAAAGAGGGTGCATCTGAGGGAGAACCTGTTTTTGTAATTGGAAATCCAGCAAGTACAGAAAGATACAGAACGGTAGCACAATTAGAATTTGATAGAGACGCGCGCTACAATATTTTATTAGAATCATTAAACAATAGATATGATGATTTGAATAAAGAGTATGATAAAAATCCAAGTTTGGAACTACGAAGTCAAATATTTGGACTTTCAAACAGTATAAAAGCCATTTCTGGCATTGAAAATGGGTTGAAAGACAAAGATTTGATGCAGAGGAAAATTGATATGGAAAACATGACCAAATCTAAGTTCAAAGGAGATGATTACTGGTCAGAATTGGCATCCATCTATAAAAAATTAAAACCTTATGGAGCTGAAATAAACTTGTTGAGTCCAAGTCCATTAAATGGGACAGTCATGGCATTATTACATCAATTGTACGCCTACAAATTTATGGTAGGAAGTGATGCTTCGGATGCAGATATTGAAACTCAAAAAGCACAATTATTAGAACTAATTGAAGCTGCAAATACAAAAGAAGAGCAAACCAAATTTGTTGATTTACTCAATAGATTACAACAACATGACCGTGGAGATGCCTATTTAAGCAAGGTTTTTAATGGGAAATCAGCAGATGCAGTTGTAGCAAACATGTTTAAGAAATCAAAATTGATGAAACCAAAGAAGGTTGCAAAGAAATTGAAGCCTAAGCAATTTAAAAAGCTAAAAGACCCATTTTTAGATATGGCGACAATTTTAGTTCCTAGATATACAGAAGGAGCACAATTGTTCAGATCCACCGCACCTCAAAGAAAGGTATTGGAGGGGAAAATTGCCAATGCTCTATTTCAAGTACACGGCACAAGTCTGCCACCAGATGCCACCTTTACATTAAGGATTTCAGATGGAATTGTAAAAGGTTATGATTACAATGGAACAAAAGCTCCTTGGAAAACAACTTTCTATGGTTTATACGATAGATACTATTCAAATGACAAAAAGTTTCCATGGGCATTGCCAAATAGATGGTTGAATCCACCAATGGATATGCTTTCTAAACCATTTAATTTTGTTTCTACCAATGATATTATTGGAGGGAACTCAGGATCAGCGATTGTCAATTCAAAGGGACAAGCGATTGGATTAATTTTCGATGGAAATATTGAATCTCTACCAGGTAATTTCATTTTTGATCAAGCATATAACCGTACAGTTTCTGTTCATGCGAGTGGTATATATTATGCGTTGAAGCATATTTATAATGCGGAACGATTGTATAAAGAATTGGATGGGAAGTAAAATTGTTTAAAAATAACGATACTAAAAAACGATGTTTCGATTAAAATTGAGACATCGTTTTTTAATTTGATTGCGGTATTCAGAATATCTGCTAAAGGAATGTGAAGAAATAAATGTACATTTTCAACTAATTCTGAACATTTATTTCTAAAGTTCCTAATTTTAAAAAAATTAAAAATACATGCTTTTTTAATCTTTTATTGGAATTTCACTTTTTTTTAAGGACATTTGTTCTAATAAAATTCAGAGCAAATAAAAAACAGCTATATTTCCCCTGAATTACTGGCTTTATGTCAATCTAACAATTTTTGTATGTATCAATTAAACCCATAGCCTTTTTACTAGTCTTATTAGAATGACTATACAAAAATACAAATATCCTATATAACCTATGCATTTTTTAAGTTTTGTTTTATTACTTTTTTTCGGAATAACGACCAATGAGACTAACTATTCTGATGTACCGTCCATTCCAACAACAGATACCATTCCTGATACAAAAGTAAATAGTTTTGACATCAATTATGTTCCAGATTTAATACCAGAATCGAAATATCCAGAAATATTTGCTACCTATCCGACTTATATTTCAGATGGTTTTGACTTTCCAGTAGGCTATCCAGATGCGAAGAACTATTACAAAGCACAAAATTTTGGAGATTCCCGGCATTTAGGAGAAGATTGGAATGCTGTCACTGGTGGAAATACGGATTTAGGAGATCCCGTTTTTGCAACAGCCAATGGTCTAGTTGTTTTTGCAGAAGAAGTATGTTGTGGTTGGGGCAATATTGTTCGCATAATCCATTATACCCCAGATGATTCTAAACAAAAATATGTAGAATCCGTATATGCACATCTAAATGATATAGATGTTAGAGTAGGTCATTTAGTGATGAGAGGTCAGCTGATAGGTACAATAGGAACAGCCGGTGGAATCTACCCTGCCCATTTACATTTTGAAATGAGAGATTTTATAAATATGTCTATAGGTCCTGGTTATTCAGATGATACCTTTGGATATTTAGATCCGACAAAATATATTAATTTAAATCGCCCCAAATAAACAACAAAAACATGAACAAGGACAAATAATTAACATTTTTGAAACGGACAAAAACATATTTCTTTTTTATCGTTTTTTCGATTTGGTCAATTTCGATTATTGGTCAATCAATTCGTGTTGTGAATGATACTATCATTACCAACCTTATCAAAATTGCGGAAGGCGGAAACAAGCGAAGTTTAAGAGATTTGGGTACATTTTTAAATCATCCCACTTTAAAACCAAGAGTTCAAAAAATTTTAAAACGTCTGTCATTTTTCCATGATGATACAATATTTGATTCTAAAGAAAAATTTCTCACCTACTATTATAAGAATGAAAAAAACATCAAATACGATCAACTGGTTTCCGTATTCCACAATACTAACAGAAAAAATATCCGTTTACAATATAAATTCCAAACGATAAATTATCCCAAGCTCAAGGAAGAGAACTTAGCAAAGTTAGATCCAACTGCAACGGATGAATACATTGACAAGATTACGTCCATCGATAATAATTTTTCGATCAAAAAGCTATTTGAATTGTATTTAAATAATATAAATTCTAATAAATTATCTACTAAAAATCTAGATAAGATAATTGCTAAACTAGCATCGAAGCCTAATATCTCAACTTTAATAACGCTAACTGAATCTGCAAAAGACAGTAATCCCTCTGATGCAATTTCAAAATTAATTGAAAAAATTTCACTCATTGAGCATGCCCCTAATATTGAAACAAAAGAATATATAGAATCTGTAGATAGAATTATAGATTCGATAGGTAATATTAAAAACATTCGTTTATTGTATTACCAAAACAAAACAAAAATTTCACCCAATTTCTATTATGACAATGTAGATTATCTTGGACATCTATTGCTATTTCCAGATGTTGATATTTCTTTTAACGATATTGTGATTGATTTAGAATTGACACAAAATGCACGATCACTTTACTATCTTGCAGCGTATGTATTTCAACAAAAAGATAATAAGAAAAACTATACTAAAGCGATAAAAGCCATTGAATATTTGACAGGTAAGCGTCTTGGCGTTTATAATAAGAACAATCAAATTGTTTTCGATCATTTTGATATTTCAGCTTTCAAAAATTATCTAATCTATTGGTCTGAAAATGCGGATTCCTACTCTTGGGTAGATGATATTGGTAAATTTATTCACGAGAAGGACTTACAACAAAAAACAGCAACTTACGATTCAAACATTCATCTTCTTTTAAGTAAAAATGACTCTATTGCAAGAGCTGCATATTTAAAATTGACACATGGCGATCCAGAAAAAATAAGTGCCCTCATCAATAAAATAAAGCCCAAACAAAGTCAGTTAAATCATGTAATTCCCAATTTAAAATACAAATATCTTGAACAACTCACCATCTTAAATAAATACACCTATGAAAATGGGTTAGATGCTCCAATTCGTTTTAGAAGTAAATTGCTACTTAATGCCTTAACAAAAAACATCTCACCATACGAAAGATACTACATTGAAAATCAAATAGTAGCACAGTTTTCGTTCTCTGAAATCACAGCATTAGAAAAATCTGCGATTCTTTATGCAAATAATAAAATTGTCAATCTATCCATATCACGAATTCTAGATGCTATTTATAGTAAATATTGGAATTCTATCCTTTCTGAAATGAATAAACTGAGTTTTTTCCTAAAAAAATCTTTTATATTTTCAAAAATTGGAGTTAGTGGTACATCACAAAATTATTTGAATAAATTTACGAAACAAAACTTACAATCCCCTACACTTAATAGATTGTACATTGTTACTCAAGACGCCGATATAAAATCCCAAATTCAAAAATTATTTATAAAATTTCATATATTTGTGAATACCCAAAAAAATAATTCTGACAAAATAAATATCAATATTCAAAAATTAGTAAATAAAAATTTAAATAAATTAACAAGGAAACAAATAAAACTAATTTTCAAAACCATAGAAGAAAATCAAAATAATGACGAAATCGTTGACTACCTATTTGAAAAGCTAAACAATAAACCCAATACAAAATTGGCAAAACCTTGTCTCAAACTTGCACTCAAAAAACAAACTTCCAAATCAATAAAAGATAAATTGGCTGATCTTTTGAATAGAATTTATGATGGAAACCAAGAAATAAATTTCTGGACAAAATTATGGATTTCCGATAAAAAAGAATACAAAGTTTGGGGGCAAAAGCTCCTAGATGCTAAAGTCAATTTGATACAAAACAAAGAAAGACTTTCTCCAAAAACAATCAATCAAATCCTACAATCTAAATATTTTACTTTTGATGAAAAAATTATTTGTTTAAAAAACATCCACAAAATTCCATCGAAAAAAATAAAACATTTAAAATTTGCACATTTAAATCCCAAAGAAGATTTATCTTATTTTACTGACTTGAAAATCCCGATTAAAGATTTGGATAATATTGTATTATTTTTTGATTCTAAAACGGAAAAACAACAACGATTATTAATAAGTTTTCTAATTTCCAAGACAAAAGATAGCCCTATTTCCAAAAAAGCTAAACTCCTTAATAATCTTTTTCGACAACCCTTTTTCACATCTGCAATTGAAAATGGTGTACTATCATCAGAACAAATTAACGAAATAAAATCAATCCTACAAGATAATTTAGAATATTCAGAATATATTTCAGAATATGAAGAAGAACTTACTATTTCAAATATTTCAAAATTAGACTTTTCAAATAAAAACATTATTGAGCAGATTAAAATGTCGACAAAGATTGACTATCCTGATAATATTATTGCAAAATTACAGTATGAAATCTTATCAAAAATTGATTTAAATGATGTAGTTTATGTGCTGCCCTATTTCCATTTACTGAGTATTTCAGAAAATCACAATCCGAAAGAATTTTTATACAACGATTTTGGAATTCCTATTTTTGAGCCCTATTCTCCACAGCAATTAGACGATTTAGCAAATTTATTGGAAACGGGTGATAGATATGAAATGTATTTTCATTTTCTAAAACTTAATAAAATTGACTTTACGAGTAGACGTGGGAACCTTGATTTTGATAAAATTTATAATTTATTGAAATTTGGAGTTTCGACTACTTTTTGCTCTTCTTCTGGTGGTGTGGATGACTATTTCACTTATAGTATCATTAAACTTCTGGAGTTTCACTTTAAAACTAGATTAGGTTTTCATAAAAAACTTAATGAGAATCAGACTTTTTACGTTTTTACGGCTTTTTCACGGGCTAGACGGTGGATAAAATACTTGGAGGATAATCGGTTGATTCAAAAGAGTGAATCGCCTAGTAATTCTTTTAATCATGTGCGGTAGAGGGTGCTAAGAGAGATGAGGAGATAGGCACGCTAAGGCGCAAAGACGCAAAGTGAGATGGGGAAATAGGTATGGCACGCTAAGGCGCAAAGGCGCAAAGTGGGATGGTGGGAAGTCTAAGGCGCTAAATCAGGGATTTTTCTTTAACATTTATATAACTTTTGCAATAAAATATTTGTTTTAAGAAAAATGTTTTACTTTTGAAAAAAATTACAATTATGAACAAGAAACTATTTTTAGTATCAATATTTACTTTCGTTTTAATGCTTGCCTTTAGTACGGATATGGATGCACAATTTCGGAAGAAAAAAAAGAAGAAAAAGAAAAAAGAAGATACGGAGTATTTTGATGAGAGTGGAGGGTTTAAGCATCGGTTGTGGTATGGGCTTAGTGGATCTCTTAATTTTGGTGGTCAAACAAACCTAAGAACATTTAATCTTGGTTTTAGTCCGATGGTCGGTTTTAAGATAATTGAACCTGTTTCTGTTGGTCCTAGATTTATATTTAATAGCCTCTTTATAAAAATCGATAATGGTCCTAATGGGATTATATCTGATGTAATAAACGAATATGGATCTGGATTATTTGCCCGTTACAAACCATTTCGACAATTTTTTGGACATGTAGAATATGAATATCTTATTTCAGAAGAAATTTTGACAGCACCAGGAGGTGGATTACTATTAGATCCTGATGATCCAACAAAATTTGCAACTGATAAGATTTCGAAAGACGCTTTTTATCTTGGGATTGGATACTCAAGTGGTGCGATTATTTCTTACGAAGTCATGTTGCTGTACAACGCACTACAAGACAAAAACATCGTAGATTTACCATTCTCAATAAGAGCTGGTCTCACCTATAAATTCTAAAAATCAAGAACGCAAAGGAAATACAATAGAAAATGTAGTTCCTTTGCCTTCTGTTGATTTCACTTTAATAGTTCCTTCCATTTTCTGCACAATTTTCTGGCAAATTGCCAATCCAATTCCACTTCCATCATATTCATTTTTGGAATGCAGCCTTTTGAAGATATTAAATATTTCTTCCTGATCAAATTCATTGATACCAATACCATTATCTGAAATATGAATAATACAATGTTTTTTAGTTTGCTCGGATGAAATGTTTATTACTGGCGGTTCATCTATTTTTACAAATTTAATGGCATTTGAAATCAAATTCTGCATCAATTGAACCAATAGATTAAAATCCCCATAAATAGAAGGCATCTCCCCTATTTCAATTTTTGCATTATTATTCTCAATGAGTAATCTTAAATTAGATTGGCAAATCACAAGGACATCTTGCATATTTACACTTTTTAAAATAGGCTTATCTTTACCAATCAAGGAATATTTCAACAAACCATCAATCAAGTCATTCATTCTGACGGCACCATTTTTCACAAACCCCAAATATTCCAATCCCTTCTCATCCAAGGCATTGCTATATTTCTCATCAATTATTTTGGCATAACTACCAATCATGCGAACAGGTTCTTTTAAATCATGTGAAGCCACATAAACAAACTGGCGCAATTCCCCATTCACCTCAATCAACTGAGCATTTGTTTTCTTCAATTTATCTTGCTGTTCTAATAATTTTGCTTGTAAATCATTTTCTGTTTGCAATCGTTCTATCTCATGTTGTTTTTCAATGAGTACATTTTTGATTTCAACATTCAATACTTGACGAGCATATTGCAGTTGAGAAAATTCTTGTTGGACCGCTTTATGAATCAATAAAAAACGATAAGCATCTTCAAAATTCCCTTTTGCATGATGAATATCTGCCAATAATTGATACCCACGAATCTTACTAAAATCATCATATTTAGCCTTTGCCATCACGATTCCTTTACTTGCGTAACGAATTGCTTTATCAAATTCTTGATTAAAAAAAGCTATTTGTCCAAGATTCAACAAATTGATTTGAATACCCGCAATATCAGGTAAATCTTCCATCAAATGATATGCCTTTATAGCAAAACCAGATGCCTTACCATATTGTTTTTTAGCAATATAAGTTTTACTTAATTGAGCGTAAGTATGGGCAATCATTTCTTGATAATTCGTTTCGATAGCAAGATTCAAACAACGCTGAAAAGATTGAATTGCCTTATTGTATTCCAACAAGGAAAATGCTGCATTTCCGATATTATTGTATAAAACTACTGCCGTACTCGAAGACAAACAATCATAATAATTGTCCAATGCCTCTTCGTATCGTTTTGATGCTTCATCAAAATTAAACAACTGTGCGTAAACCGATCCAATATTTATCAAAGACCTAGCAATCATTGGACGAAAATCTATGCTAGAACTTCTATCCAGCACATCGAAAAATATTTCCATTGCTGCTTGGTACTGAGATTGAGTCACATTAGAAATAGCGATATTATTTAAGGCGATGAGTTCTTCCTCAATATTACCCGTATTTACCGCTAAGCTTCTTGCCAATTCTGAATATTTCAGTGCTTGATCATATTCTTGTTTTTTGACAAAAATTCTTCCAATAAGGTTGCAGACTTGCAATTTTAAATTGTCCTGTTCTTCTGCTAATTCAGAAATTAACTGAAGCGCATCATTTGCATATTCATTTGCAGTATTAAAATCATTTTCATCCAGATATAAATTTCCTAAAGCAATTTTCGCAATGCCTAAGGCAACAAATTCTGAATTTAATTTAAAATAATCATGATTTTCATTGAGGACAACTAAGGCCTTTTCAGACTTTTTTTGAAAGACTAAAACTTGGCCCATTTCTATACCCAAAAGTGCCTTTTCGTAGACGCTAAAACTAATATTTTGTTTGGAACTGGTAATTAATGCTATTGCATTTTGAAAATGCTGTGAGTTTTCAGAATATTGCCCCTTTTTCTTTAATAATCTAACTTTGGCGTAAATCCAATTAAAGCTATTTCGTACAGATTCAGAAGATTGTTCAACATCAAGATACTCCTCTGCTTCGTCAAAAGCTCTTGATAAAAACAATTGTTCAAATTGATCAAATGTTGTAGTTTTTTTTGTGTTTCGCATGGTGTTCATAGAAATTCTATATTAGAAACTGTGAAAAAACATATGTCCACCTACTTACTTCTGAACATTTATTTCTACACAATTGCTTAAAGATACCATATATTTTGGGAAATCCTAATATAAAATTACAATTAATATAATTGGCTAGTATCAATTTTACTTTGCCAACTTATCATAAACATAGCCCATCAAGTATATTTTCTTTGTTCCGATGTTAGTAGTTAATGTGATAGAAGGTCGTTGCTTCCCTAATTTTCCTGAGCTATCAAAAACGACACCTATATATCCTTCTTCCCCTGGGGCGATAGGAATAAATGGAAAACTAGGCGTAGTACAGCCACATGACGCAACCGCATTAGAGATAACTAAATCTGATTTTCCCGTATTTTTGAATTTAAATTGATGTTTCACAACGTCGCCTGGTTTGATACGACCATAATCAAACTCTTTTTCTTCAAAAGTCATTATTGCTGAAGATTTCTTTTTTTTGACTTTCTTTTTGACTGCTTTCTTTTTTGGAACGGCTTTTTTAATTTTTTTCACAACAGCCTTTTTTTCCTTTTTGACTACTTCTTTTACTTTCTTTTCAGATTTATGATCATCACTTTTCTCTACCACTTTTCGTGAAGGAATTGCATTTTTAATTCTTATCTTTTCTTTTTTAACCAAATCCTTCTTTTCATTGGTAACAACTTGCGACTCTTTTTTAAGCGTTTCTTCTTTAGACTTTTTATCAGCAACTTTTTTCTTAATCAACTCAACGGTTGAATCCTTTTTAACTTCGGTTGACTCTGTATCAGCACAACCAAAAAACAAAATCGGCAAAACCAATAATAAATACTTCATCCCTAATAAATTACAATGTTAAAAAAAATCACTTATCCATTAAGACGCCATCACCGTAATAAGGTAACAGTTCCCGTCTTAGTTAATTCGTTGGGACCACATTTATACTGAATTTTATACAAAAAGGCACCTGGATTCAAAATCTTTCCTTTAAAATTCCCATCCCATTTTTGAAAAGGATCATTCGTTGAAAAAACACGTCCCCCCCAACGATCAAATATTTCAAAAGATAGCAATTCTGAAACTACCTGTGGATTACTAATTCCAAATAATTCATTCTTTAATGGACCAAAACCATTAGGCGTAAAAGCCTTCGGTACAAATAAATTCTCACAATTAACATCATTAGGATCAATCACATTAATTCGGATAGAATCAGTAGCAACACAATCCAAATAATTGACTTTCAAAGTATAAGTAGTAGATTCAGTTGGTGATAAAATGGGTTCTAATGCAGTAGGATCACTAACACCAATTGTTGGAGACCACGAATACTTCTGTGCACAAGTAGGAGTCACTTCAACATCAAGCCCTTCACCAATAAAAATATCTGTTGCAAAATTTTGAATCTGATCCGGTTCAATGTATAAGCCCTGCACTTCATCATAACTCAATGCCCTATCATATATTCGTATTTCATCTACCAGTCCTGAATAAGGAATATCGGTAGTATTTAGACAAGGACCATTTGAGATACCCAAAATAGCAGTATTGGTAATATCTACACGATTTAAAGTTTTCTTTACAGGAGTTTCAAGAACACCGTCAACATAAAGCAACACCTTAAATTTTTCACGAATAATGACCACATGATGCCAACATTGATCAGGATTGTATTTAGCTCTATAATCAACTCTTTTACCAGAATTTTCATAAATACCCACTTGAATTTCCCCAGCGACAGGCAAGACTTTCAGAAAAAAAGCATTATTTTCATCACACTTTTCATACTTTGACAATAAATCTTGTGAAGCAGCGGAAATTGTAGGTTTAAAATACAAACTAACACTAAAATCGGCCGTATTAAAAATGGCATGCGTTCCTACCATTGCCATTCCATCTCCATTTCCAGAAAAACGCAAAGCATTGCCACTTATACCACAATCACATTGAGGATTACCGACCATTACGGCATTGATTCCATTGCCACTGTCTTCTTTCCCATCACAACCATCAAAAGAATAGTAGGTTGCCAATCCAATATCAGTTTGACCAAAAGATAGAAAGGCAAAAAATAATAAAAATATAGATAATCTCATTGTGTTTCTTTTCAATAAAATAAATAATACAATTTCTTAAATACTAACAAGAATATCCTAGAATAAATTGTCCAATCCAGGTGGCAAAAGATCTTTCATCATATTTTGCGACTCTTCTTGCCCTTTTGTATGTGCCAATTCAAGACACCTATTTACTGCAACCAAGAATAAGTCTTCAAGTTGTTCTGTATCTTGTAAATCCAATTTTGTTTTATCGATATCCACATTTGTAATTTGCCCATTTCCATTTGCTGTGATAAGTATTGCACCATCTCCAGCGTCAGCTTTTACAAATATACCTTCTAATTTTAGTTGAATTGCTTCTTGGCGTGCTTGAAAATCACCAAACATATCTTCCATCATAATGAATATTTTTATTAATTAAGAACTGTGAAATAATAAATCTAGATTCTTATTTATCACAATTCCTTAAAAATGCAAATATAAACAAGTTCAGCTAAAAAAACAGTTATAAATTACTGAATATTATTTGTCTTAGATTCAAGTTCATAAAATGGATGATGAAAGTGTATAAAAAAAGCATCGAAAGCGAAACAATATCCGCTTTCGATGCTACGATTTAATCAATGTAAGTTATATCAATTGAACTAAAAAACTGCTTTAGTTCAACTTTGATATTGAGTACACAACTAATCGACTCAACTGCTCTACATAGGACTAAGCCAAAAAAACTGAAACTTGAAATATTTCAATATTCAGTTAGAAAAATTTGAGCTAAAAACTATTCTGATATGCCTGCCGGCAGCTTTCTTTTTGTCATTGCCCTACCAAAAAGGTAGGCAGGCCATACCATTTGGTAGGCAGGCCATACCATTTGGTAGGCAGGCCATACCATTTGGTAGGCAGGCCATACCATTTGGTAGG
>CAMZLN010000309.1 GCA_947311465.1 uncultured Saprospiraceae bacterium | reverse complement strand
TCAAGTCGAAGAAAAAACCACAGTAATAGCCTAGCTATTGCGAGCATTTTTGCTGAAGAGTTGGGCGAAATATATCAAAAAGATATATGAAAATACATGTGTCCAGCTACTTATATATCTCATACCGAATAATTTAAGAAATATCATTTTCCTGACTACATTGAACTCCTAAAAGTAGGCATTTTCCTGCTTTAGGATTTGTTGCTAAAGGCACATTATGCACATCACATAGACGCATCAACATTTGCACATCAGGTTCATGCGGATGCTTGCCCATAGGATCTCGAAAAAAGATGACAATATCAATTTTTCCTTCTGCAATCATTGCTGCAATTTGAGCATCACCTCCTACAGGTCCAGACAGTAATCTCGTTGCCTTTACGCCTTCATCTTGGATGTGTTTTCCAGTTGTTCCTGTAGCGAAAATATTACATTTTTTAAAGAAGTCTTTATTTCTAGCTACGAAAGATACCATTTCTGGCTTTTTTCCATCGTGAGATATGAGGGCTATGTTGATCATATTATTATTTTTGGTAAACATAAGCATCTAAACGGGATTTGGCAAAAAAAGATGGACATTCTTCTAAAATAATTATTAATTAATTGGTCAATAAATAAAGTACAATGATACTGATTAAGTTATCATATTCATTTTTTAAAAATTTATTTTTCCCTAAACGAACTATTGTTAGTCTCAAGTTTCTTTATTACTTTTACACTTTAATAGATGGACACATATTTTTACGTATATCTACACTTACTTATTACTTATTTTATTTAGAACAACTACCTTTTTTATGATAATTTCTTATAAAATACTTTTCAGCTCTATTCTCTTGCTCATTTTTATTTTTATTCAAAACCCAGCTTTTGCTCAAAATGATAAATTAATTTCAATTAAAAAGCAACAAAAAGACCTAAAACGCTTAAAACTATTAATTGAAGCCCATCCAGACCCTTATACCCAAATTCCAGAAAAGGAATTCAAAAAAAAATGGAAGGCAATAGAATCATCACTAAATCAACCACTAACGCAATTAGAGTTTTTTAAAAAAATAGCTTCCATCGTTGCCCTAATTGGAGATGGTCACAGTAGTGCATATTTACCGAGAAATTGGCTAAAAAAACAAAGGAAAGCTTTAGGTGCTTTTGCCCATGAATTTCATCTAACCAATGATAACGAACTTTTTGTTATTAAAAACTTTGAAGATGATGAGCTTCCATTAAAATCAAAGATTCTTGAAATAAATAACATTTCAGTAGATAGTTTCCTCAATAAAATTGATCCTTATATTTCTTATGAGAAAACAAATTTCAGAAATACAATTATTGATAATGACATTGAAAAATATCTATACTTAGCCTTTGGACATAGTGACAGTACAAAAATAAAATATATTTCAACAGATACATCCGAAATGCTTCTACGTAATATGGATTATAAGAAATGGAAGAAATTTCAAAAAGATGATAAAGAAGAACGTGAAATAAAAATAGCAAAAGGAGAGCCTTATGATTACAAAGAAGTAAAAAAAGGAGTTGGACTTATTAGCATTTTCGCATTTTCCGCTGCTGACTTTCAAAATTATAAAATTTTTCTAAATAAGACCTTCAAAAAAATAAAAAAAGATAGTATACATTCATTGATTATTGACATTAGGGGTAATTATGGAGGCTGGCCGAAAATTGCGTCCAAACTATTTCATTATATTTCTGATACCCACTTTAAAACTATGGCAAAATCGACCTTAAAGGTCAGCTATGCCTATAGAGAAAGTTTTCTTTCCCGTTATCCATACTTAAGAAGTCATAAACCATCGTTCAGACAAAGAAGGCATTTCCTAAATTTTGAGGCTATTCTACGGAACAAGTACGGAACCTTCGTTGATGAGTCCTTATTTTTTAATGAAGCTCCAGAAAAAAAGCAATATGAATTCTCAGGTGATTGTTATCTACTAATCAATAGAGATTCCTATTCTGCAGCATCTAGTTTTGCAGCAACCTTTCAATGCTATCAAATGGGAGTAATTATTGGAGAAGAAACAGGTGGTACAAAAATATTTCGTGCCAATGCTTTTTATGAAAAACTTTATAAATCTGGAATAATAGTTGGTATGTCTACAACAAAAATGTACAATACCTGCTATGACAAAGAACATGAAGGGATTAAGCCACACATAGAATACACTCCATCAATTCTTCAAATTGTATCTGATATTGATACTCAATTATATTATACGCTATCGGTGATTAAAAAAATCCAGAAACTAAAAGCAGAAGAAAAACAATAGCAAATAAAAAGGTATTAGAAAATAATTTTCTAATACCTTTTTTGCCTTAGGAACTGTGAAAAAATATAACCACCTATTCAGCAACCTTCGCTGCTCGTTCCTTTGGTTTGATAACCATATTGTCATAAACCACTAGCGCTAAAATAGTAACAGCTCCAATTCCGACAATCACCATCCATATTTTATTTGGACCGTAAGCATCCCAAAGCATTTGGGTCATTTGATCTTGGGTCATACCTAGTTTTTCACCTGCCATTTTAAAATAGTCATTTTTAGAAAATTCTTTTGTGACTTCAGGCATAGCAATCCCTTTAGCAGCCATTTCCGTTTGCAACAAAGCCAATTTATCAGACCAAGCTTGATACAAATCACCTGATACAAATTTGGTAAAGAAATTCCCCACAAATACTGGCAAGAAATAAGTTCCTTGATACAAAGCTTCCTTTCCTTTTGGAGAAATAATAGCAATAAAAGATGAAAAAGTTGGATTAGTAGTCATTTCGCCAATTGCAAAAATTGCTACTCCCAACACCAAATACATTTCATTGCTCGTATAAAATGTAATTCCAATACCAATGGCAGCGATAATAAATCCACGAATCATGGCACTCACATGACGCATTTTGATCACAAAATAAGACACAATCATCTGTAAAAATATAATCATAAAAGCATCAATATTGGTAAACCACTCTGGTTTGATTTGGCCACCTTCGGAAACCACACCACCCAGCCAAGGCCAGAAATTATTGACAGATGTAGCCAAACCAGATGTATCGACCCAATCTTCAATAAAAGTAGGTAAAGTATAAAACAATTGATTGAACATCGTCCAAAACCCAACCATAATAATCAATAATACAGAAAGTTTTGTATCGGATAAAGCTTCTCCAATATTCTTAAGAGATGTCGACACAGCTTCTCCAAAAGAATCCGTAGACTTTTCTCTTGGCTCTTCTTTATAAAAGAACAGAACAATCAAAAGATTAATAAATATCACTACTGCCGCTTGGACAAAAATAATATTCCAACCATAGGTATCCCTCAGACCTGATGACATTGCAGGACCAATAAATCCCCCAATATTCACCATCATATAAAATATACCAAATCCCATTGTGGCATTTTCATCATCAGTAGATATTGACACGATAGCAGAAGCCACAGGCTTAAATAAAGCAGCCCCTAAAGATATATACAAAAACACAAAAAATACAGCCCAATATCCAGTCACCTGACCCATCGAATAATAACCTGAAATCAATATTACATAGGCAATAATCAATGTTTTTTTATACCCAATCCTATCTGCTAATACTCCCGTAAATAGAGGTAATAAATACAAAATTGCAGTGATATACCCCATCACTTCTCCTTTCTCCACATGTGTAAATCCCAATCCACCTTTATCTGTTGATCCAGTAAGATATAATGCCAATACGGCGAATAATCCGTACCACGCCCATCGTTCAAAGAGTTCCATGATACTAGCCAGCCAAAATTTTGGTTTAAAAGATGCGACTGTTTCCTTAAAAGTTCTAGTTTGTTTTTCCATAGTTGGTTGCTTATTATTTTTTTTAATGTACTAAATCTGTTTCATTATCTTCTGCTCCGTGGGTCAATCGTTTCAATGGTTTCAATAATGCAATAACCAATAAAGCAAAAACCACAGTAAAAATGGTAATCCCAGTAAAAATGGTATATTCACCAAATTCAGAAGCCTTTTCGCCAAGAATTCCAGCTACTTTTCCTCCTAAACCCGTTGCAGCAAAATATACTCCCATCATCAATGATGCATATTTTGCAGGCGCCAATTTAGTGATAAAAGACAATGATACTGGAGAAGAACATAATTCTCCTACCGTATGAAATAAATACGCCAAAACTAACCAAATCATTGCAGACTTACCATAAGTTTCATAATCACGAACGGCAAATATCATAAAGACAAACCCCAATCCCATAATAGCTGTTCCAACTGCCATTTTGAATAAAGAAGAAGCCTCCTTAGATTTCAATTTTCGATCAGCCCAATAATTGGCTATAGGAACAGCCAATAAAAGAATAAATCCAGCATTCAACCCTTGAAACATTGGAGTAGGGATTTCATAACCAAATAAAAATCTATTAGTCTTTGTTTCTGTATAGATACTCATCAATCCTCCTGCTTGTTCAAATGCTCCCCAAAATACAATAACAATCATAAATGACAAAAGAAGGACTAAAAATCTATCTTGCAGCACCTGCGATTCCAAGCTTTTATAAATCATCATCATCAATCCTGTAACTAAAGATAAAAAGATAAATAAAGCTCCATATCCCCAGTGATCCACACCTTCGAAGGTAACACCTGCATAAACAGATAAAGCCAAAAGAACACCAACAATAGCTAAATGCAATGGTGACTTAAATAGATTTGAAAAAATTGCTAATAGCGATACATCATCCTTCTTTTCCTCTTGAGTTGGTGGATTTCCTACATGAGTAATATATTTTTGACCATATATATAAACCAATAATCCAAATAGCATAGCCACACCTGCCAATCCAAATCCTGCATGCCATCCCCATGTTGCAACGACTATACCAATAATAGATGTTGCCAATAAAGATCCCAAGTTAATTCCGATATAAAAGATACTAAACCCCTTATCCCGACGAATATCTCCTTCTCCATAAAGACCGCCTACCATAGTAGAAATATTAGGTTTTAAACAACCCACCCCTAAAATAATCAGCCCTAATCCTGTAAAAAATGCCCATGGAGCTTCTATGGCTAATGTACCATGACCAAGAACAAGTATTATTGCCCCAACCATAACGGCTTTTTTCTGGCCTAATATTTTATCTGCTAAAATCCCACCAGGTATTGAGACTACATATACCAACATCACATACCATCCATATAGTTTTAATGCTTCAACCTCTGTCCATCCTAACCCTGGTCCATTTTTATCCGAAGCCTGGGCAATCATATATATTACTAAAATTGCTCTCATCCCATAATATGAAAATCGCTCCCACATTTCAGTAAAAAATAACACATACAACCCCTTCGGATGCCCCCAAAGTAACTCTTCGGACGCTTTTTCATTTATTCCCATAATTCTTTTTGTTTAAAATTGATAATTCCGACTAAAATTAGTGCTTTTATCATTAAAAATTAACTTTTATTTGTCTTTTATTAATTCAAAGAAATAAAATTTCCTTTTCTCCATATAGAATAGATCACTGTAAAGATGCGATATCTTTAAAGAATTAGTATGATTCCTGCATCTAAATTACCTTTAAAATCCCATTAAAAACCCACCAAATCACTATTTTAAGTTAATTTTAACATGAGTCAAATGAATTTTAAGATGCTTATAAATGAATTTAACTATCTTTGATGCAAACGTTTTCAGATTATGGCAAAGCAATATGAAGATTGGATTCTACAACTACTGGATGACTTTTGGGAGATTTATTATCCTGGAGTTCCAAGATTGGGCAATGCCACTGAAAGCAAGTCAAGAACGATTGAAAAAACGATTGACAAATTAATTTCTAATTCTAGTTTATATAATTATTTCAATGAAAAAGGATCTCCACCCACGGATAGCACCAAGGGACTAATGGGATTTTTTATTTTACAACATTGGAAAACAAAATATCCCGATCAATTAAATCACATCAAATTGAACCATGATGAAATTCGTCAAAAGAATAGTTCTGATAAATATTTGATGCTTTATCAACAAACGAGATCGCTATTATCAACGAAATTACCCAGTAAAGAAAAAATTACTCTACCCAATGATAAAGTGATAGATACTACATTATGGTATTCAATTGATATATGGAAAAGCAAAAAGATTAAACTTATTGGCTTAATTGGAAGTTTATTGATTATTGGATTAATAAGTTGGCTTTTTATAACGGTTACTCAAGAAAATCATGCCCTTCAAAAAAGTAATTTTGATAATATAATTGACGATTTAAGATCAATTTCGATTCTTCATGTTTTGACTATCGCATTACTTCTATTTTTCTATTTCATTCAATTTGGTGGTAATAATTATATAAAATCTTTGAGCGACTCGAAAGAGAAGGTCGTTTTATTACAATTTAGTAAAGGATGGATTGCCTTATGGATTGGCTGGCTATTACTCTATTTTTGGATGAGTTTCAAATGGGGATATGAAGACAATCTTCAATTACAATCACTTTGGTCACAACGAGCTGCTTTCAGCAAATTCTCTTGGGCGGTTGCCGATGTACTGAGCATGATATCCACCATCAGTTTTTTCTATTTATTTTTTGTGATGGATGTAAAAACTGTAACTTTAAAAGAAGACAGAAAAGAGAAACCATTTGTAAACGCCATGGGAACTGTATTACTGATTAGTTTTTCATTTCTATTTCTTTCCATTATAGATCGTTTCACAGATTTTGGAGTAATGGATGGAGCATTGACTTTATTATATTCGATGATTACTTCTATATCGATGTTGTATTTCTTTGCAAGATTGGATAGTCATGTTTTCAATGTAAATCGACTTTTACTTGCGCCCCTATATCTATATGCCATTATTCAAGTCAATTGGAATAATATGAAAGCCCCAGAGTTTGCTGTACAAGGATTAATTTTCTTTTTAATTGCTTTTCTTTTGAAAATATATTTATTTTTCATAGTTCATGGATGGTTAAAGAATGGGGATTTTCAGCGGTATTTTCGGGAGGTGAAGCCTTTGGATTAACTATATTTTCAACAAATTAATCTCAACTTTCTTTTTAACCCACATAAGGACAGAAAGGTCGTTTAAGTTATCCTAATTTAAATTTTACGATAAACAAAAATTTCAATCCTAAGTAAAGTAAATTAAAAATATAGATGATTCACCTCGTATCTCAACTAAAACATCTAAACTACAAAATGTGACCACCTCCTATATCAAAGATTCCAACAACCTCACCAAATCAGGGTCTTTCTCTTTCTTCAACATCTGACTAAGAAAGCCCCCCACTTGAGAAGCGGCTTGTTGCAGATGATTTCGATCACTTGTATTATCAGCATCTTCCGCCTGAGCTTCATATACCCTCTTCATCTCACTCATTGTTTTAGCCACTGCAAATCTTCTCCAAAGAGATGAATCAGTCAAACCAATTTCTTTAAATTGCATCAAAGCTCTTCCTTGGTTCATATCGTCTAACTTCATAGCCGCTAAACCATACATGTTGAAAAAAGAAATCGCTTCATAATTATCCATTTTCTTCCAATTGCTCTCATAAAAGCTAAGGTCGTTTGTCAAATCACTTTCTACTAAAATTTGAGCGATAGTATTCAAAATCTCTTTATTATCCGTCTTTGCATATTTATTTACATTTTTTTGAAAATAGGATGGTTCTAATAAAAACAAAGAAACAAGACCACTACTTTTTATACTTGGATTTTTTTCTTTTTCCACCATCTTTTCAATCTGCCCAAAATATTTTTTATCTCCAGTCTGTCCCAAATAAGATAGAGCTTCGGATCTGACTCTGGGATCTGTATCGGATGTCAATTTCTTAGCGATTTCCACAGCTGCGGTTGCATCGTTTTGATCACTATAAGAAATAGCCATTTTTCTAATTCTCCAATGTGGGTCATTCAATGCCAATTGAACAATTGTTTTTGAATGTGCATTATTCTTATTTTTCAATGCTTCAAATGCTTCATAACGATTCACGAAATTCTTTGCATTTTTAAATTGAAAGAGATATTCTGAATCAGTCTTATCTTCTACTTTTTCATACAATAAGATTCGATCTGGATCTACATTTACAAAAGTTGGTTTTTGCATGAATTCATGCGCAAAAGTCTGACTTCGTTTTGTCATCCAATAACGTTTTCTATAAACTTGCCCATTCACATAAAAATCAATATCTATTGGCAATTTAAAAACTGCAATATTCTTATTTACATCCTGCGTTTGCTCAATCGTCACATAAGATTTCCCATCGGCATATCCAGTTTCAATATTCAGTTCTGGATGCCCTTTTTCAAAAAACCATTGATTAAAAAACCAATTCAAATCTTTCCCTGATACGGCTTCCATCGCTAATCTCAAATGATGTGCTTCTGTGGATTCAAATTTATTATCATTCAAATATTTCTTTAAACCCGCAAAGAATGCATCATCTCCAATAAAATTTCTCAACATATGTAAGATTTGAGCCCCTTTTTGATAGCTATGCCCATCAAACATTTTCTCTTTTTCTTCATAACCAAAATTAATCAATGGATGCCGATCGTAAGCAGCTTGTCGCAGGTATCCAGACTTTGAATTGATAAATCCATAATCAGCTTCTTCCTTTCCCAAGTGATGTTCATTCCACAAATATTCACTGTAACTTGCAAAACCTTCATTCAATGTCAAATTGGACCAACTTTCACAAGTAACCAAATCCCCAAACCAATGGTGAAACATTTCATGAGCGACAATTCCCTCATTATTATTGATTAATAGATCATCTTTATGTTTTTGCACAAATTCTCCAAAGACAACTGCAGTGGTATTTTCCATTGCTCCAGAGACATAATCTCTAACTACAATTTGAGAGTAACTCGGCCAAGGATAATCCACTCCCAATTTTTCAGAAAAGAAAGTCAACATCTCCTTTGTATTACTAAAAATAGCTTTTGCATCATCTTTAAAATCATGCTCCACATAATATTTGATCGGTTTTCCATTCCAAGTTTCTTCAATTATTGCAAACTCCCCTACTGCCAACATAAATAAATACGGAGTATGAGGCATATCCATTTTCCAGTAATCCGTTCGAGTTCCATCCTTATTTTTCTTACTAGAAATTAATAATCCATTGGATAAAGTTTGAAATCTATCTTGAACCGTAATATAGATTTCTTCTGTACATTTTTCATTAGAATGATCTATTGTCGGGAACCAAACAGAATTATTTTCTGTTTCGCCCTGCGTCCAAATTTGTTGTGGTTTATCTTCTTTTCCATTTGCATTGATAAAGAATAATCCTTGATCTGAAGTGATTGCGCGACTGCCCCCAATTTTTCTTTCTGTAGGTTTTGCAGTGTATTTTATATTTATTTTTAATTGTTCTCCTTTTTTATAGGTCTTTCCCAATTTAATTTTCAGATAAACGCCATCATTTTCATAAGCCAATTGAGACGAATTTCCAACAAAATTAATAGAGTGAATATCCATTGCCTTCGCATCAAGTATCAATTCAGCTTGCGGATAAAAATATGGGGTTACCGTCAATTCAGCTTCACCATTTACTCTTTCTTTTTCCCAATCAAAACTCACTTTCAATTTCGTATGAATCAAATCAAAATATCGAGTATAAGTTTCATGGTAAACAGGCAATTCATAATCAGCCGCATCTTTTAAATGATCGGGTTTTGGAGCTTGAATCACCATCGTATCCAACTGAGTGATATCTGGCGCTTGGATCGTTTTTGTGGTATTACATGATACTAATAATCCTATAACGAATAAAAATAGGGTGCGTTTTATCATAATATTTGGTATTTATTTTTGATTTATAACGTTTTATAAAAAGGCATGTTGTTCAAATTTTGTTTTGAAACTCATCATCTTATCTAATTCCCAATGAAATTGGGAATGACTCATCTTCTTATCAAAAGTACTATTTATTATTTTCCATAATATAATTTAAAACCTTCGTCATCAAATGAACTCTATCTTTTCCACGTACATTATGTTTGTGAGTTGGGTACATATAAAAATCAGGATATATTCCTTTTTCAATACAAGCTCTATGAAATGCAAGATTATGTTGCATGACCACGACATCATCCATTCCACCATGAATTGTCAATAATTTTCCTTTTAGATTTTCAACATAATTGGTAAGATTAGCATTTTTATAACCTTCAGGATTCTCTTCTGGTCTATCCATATATCGCTCTCCATACATAATTTCATACCATTTCCAATCAATGACAGGACCTCCAGCAACTCCTACATTAAAAGTACCCGCTTTTTTCAACATCATTGAAGTGGTCATAAATCCACCAAAACTCCATCCATGTACTGCCAATCTATCCCCATCCACATAAGGCAAACTCTTCAAGTATTTTACTCCAGTCATTTGATCTTCAATTTCAATTTTCCCTAACTGTCTATGAATTTGACTTTCTTTCTCAAAACCCAAATTTTCAGACCCACGATTATCCAATGTGAAAATTATATAACCTTGCTCAGCCATCCAATTCATCCACAAAGGAGCTCCTGCGTTCCATCGGTCTGTCACCATTTGAGCGTGTGGACCACCATACACATAAACCAAAACTGGATATTTTTTTGATGCGTTGAAATTACTAGGCTTAATTATTCGAGCATGTAAATCACCAAATTTTGTAGGTACATCCACCATTTCAACAGATGGCATAGTAAATCCGTTAAATGGATTTTCAGCAGTATAAATAGTTTTTGTTTTTTTATTTTTTGTCTTAATAATATCTACTCGAAAAGGAGTATTCAAATCAGTATAACTATCCAAAATATATTTTCCATCAGGAGATAAGCTTCCAGAATGTACACCATGTCCTTTTGTAACTTGAGTCATTTCACCACTATGTAGATTTACTTTAAAGATGTGTCTTTCTCTTGCATCCTTTCCTGTTCCTTGCACAAAAGCATATTTTTTATTAGAATCAAATCCTACTATAGATTGCATCACGCTCTGTCCTTTGGTCAATTGTTTTTCTCCTTTTCCATTAGCATCATATCTATATAAATTCATAAATCCATCTTTCTCAGAAAACCAAAGGAAATGCTTTTTACTAATAAAATTGGCTGGAGTTTCTGGCTCGACCCATGCGTCACTTGTCTCTTCCAAGAGCGTTTCCACAAATTTACCGTTCGATGCTTTATATTTATTCAACCACATGTGGTTTTGATCTCGATTTATTTCTGCAATGTAAATATATTTCCCCTTTGGGCCCCAAGATAAATTGGTATAATAATGATCATCTTTTCCACTATTTTCAATATATTTTACTTTTCCTTTTTTGACATTATAAATCCCTACTCTACCAATTTCAGATTTTTGACCCGCCATTGGATACTTAACAGAATTCAAAGCACCAGGAGTTTTCGATATATCTAAAAGCGGATAATCCCAAACGCTCGATTCATCCTTTTCATAAAAAGCTAAATATTTTCCTTTAGGCGACCAGAAAGTTCCTTTTGAAATTCCAAATTCATATCTTGCAATAGCTTGACCAGAAACAATATTCGAATCATCGTTATTCACTACCACTACATTTTCGCCTTTGGGTGTAGAGACGTACAAATCGTTGTCCATGGTATAAGCTACAGAATTGGATTCTGGTTGAAAATCACGATTTTCAGCTCCTTGTTGAAAAGAAACCATTTTTCCCAATTTTTTCTCATCTAGATTATAAGTATAGTACGTTTCACCATCTTTATAATAAAACGAATTTTTATCCAACCAAGAGATATAAGGAAATGCTGATTTGTCACCACCCAATACATTTGCGTTTAGAATTGTTTCTTTTTGGGAACTTCGATCAACCAATATCAGTTTATCTCCAGATAAATAGCTATAGACAGCCGAACTGCCTGCCCATTGTAAATTTGCCAATCTTGTAGGTTGCAATCCTTTCTGATAGGACAAAATTGCATCTTCTAGCGTTATTGTTTTTTGTGAGAATATAATATTACTGGTAAATAATAAAAAAGCTAAGATTAGAATGTTTTTCATTTTTCAATTTTATTTAAGAAAAGGAATTGTGTAGAAATAAATGATCAAATATAGACAATTCAAAACGTTATACAAAAAAGAATCTTTCCAAATGTAAAAGCACCATCTAAAATAGACGGTGCTT
>CAMZLN010000308.1 GCA_947311465.1 uncultured Saprospiraceae bacterium | reverse complement strand
GACCTAACTTGAT
The DNA here is from genome assembly GCA_947311465.1 of uncultured Saprospiraceae bacterium. Classification (GTDB taxonomy): domain Bacteria; phylum Bacteroidota; class Bacteroidia; order Chitinophagales; family Saprospiraceae; genus CAMZLN01. Next base: position 10,925 of record CAMZLN010000308.1, on the reverse strand, counting down.
AAAAAATAAATCAATAATAGTGTTTTATTATGGGTTTCCTTAAATTTACAGTTTAATTCCTAACGGAGTATTAATTTTGAAAGATTTGGTAGAAAAGCCTTTTCTAAGACTAAACAACCGCCTTAATCCCTGGTAACTCCTTCCCTTCTAGATATTCCAACATAGCGCCACCACCCGTAGATATGAAACTTACTTTATCGGCAAGCCCCACTTTTTTGATAGCGGCAACTGAATCTCCCCCACCGATTAAAGAAAAAGCACCATTTTGAGTTGCATCAGCTACTGCATGAGCGATTGACTTTGTTCCTTTGGCAAAAGCATCCATTTCAAATACGCCCATAGGACCATTCCAGAGAATCGTTTTTGAATTTTTAATAACTTCAGAAAAAGTTTCAATTGCTTTAGGCCCAATATCCAATCCCATCCAGCCAGTAGGGATTTTATCACTATCTTGAATTTTCACTCTTGCGTTTGCGTTAAATTCATCAGCAATAACAGAATCATAAGGCAAATATATATTGGTATTTTCAGCCTTCGCTTTTACCAATAATGCTTTTGCAGTTTCCAAACGATCATCTTCACATAATGAATTACCAATTTCGCCACCCATTGCTTTGAAAAAAGTGTAAGCCATTCCACCACCGATAATAATATTATCACTTGAATCAATCAATTTATCCAATAAAAGTATTTTATCGGACACCTTAGCCCCACCCACAATTGCAGTCATTGGGTGAGCAGGATTGTTCAAGACTTTATTTGCGTTTAGCATTTCTTTTTCAATCAAAAAACCAGGCGCCTTATTTTCATCTGAGAAAAAATTCGCCACAATTGCGGTAGAAGCATGTGCTCTATGCGCCGTTCCAAATGCATCATTTACATAAATATCTCCTAAACGAGCCAATTGTTTGGCAAAATCAACATCCCCAGTTTTTTCCCCCTTATGAAATCTTGTATTTTCAAGCAAAAGAACATCTCCATCACTTAAATTATTGGCAAGATTTTCAGCATCTTCCCCAACAGTATTTTCAGAAAAAGCAACAGAACGATTAAGTTTTTCAGAAAGTGTAGGAACGACATTTTTCAAGGAAAACTTTTCAACATTAATAGAACCATCGTCCATTAATTTCTTCAAAGGACGACCAAGATGTGACATTAAAATCACTCTTCCACCCTGCTCCAATACATAGTTAATTGTAGGTAACGCCGCTACAATACGAGTAGCGTCTGTCACTTCCATTTGACCATTAAAAGGCACATTAAAATCAACTCTGATTAATACTTTCTTCCCTTTAAAATTGATATTTTTCATTGTCCTTATTTGAATAATAATTTTAAGCCTTTACTATCAAAGCACACAAATCAGCCAATCGAGCAGAATAACCAGCTTCATTATCATACCAACTTACTACCTTTACAAAATTACCATCCACCTTTGTCAACAAAGAATCAAAAATAGAAGAATAAGGATTTCCTACGATATCACTAGAAACGATTGGATCAGTACAATATTCTAGAATGCCATTCAATTCATTTTCAGCCGCCTTTTTGAAAACTGCATTTATTTCTTCAACAGTTACTTTTTTATTTACCACACAATTTACTTCTATCAATGATCCAGTAATAGTTGGAACACGTACCGCCATTCCCATCAATTTACCTTTCAATTCTGGTAAAACCAAAGAAATTGCAATGGTTGCACCCGTAGATGTAGGAACAATATTTTCAGCTGCCGCTCTAGATCTTCGTAAATCACTATGAGGAGCATCCTGAATTTTCTGATCAGATGTATAGGCATGGATAGTAGTCATTGATCCATTATTGATTCCCCAATTGTCATTCAATAATTTTGCGACAGGCGCTAAGCAATTGGTTGTACAAGATGCATTTGAAAACACATTATGTCTTCTGTCCAATTCCTTTTCATTCACGCCTAATACGATAGTTTGTACTCCACCACCTTTCGCTGGGGCAGAAATCAAAACATCTTTTGCTCCTGCGGTAAGGTGTTTTTCGGCAGCTTCTTTAGTTCTAAAAAAGCCAGTACATTCCAATACCAAATCGATTTGCTTCTCTTTCCAAGGTAATTCTTCAGGATTTCTAATTGCAGTAACAGAAATAGTTTGACCATTTACTTTTAACCCCTTATCAACTATTTCGATAGTGCCATCAAATTTTCCATGCGCTGTATCATATTTCAATAAATGCGCTAACGTTTTTATATCCGTCAAGTCGTTTATAGCAACAACTTGTAATTTATCATTTTTAAGTAATCTTCTAAAAGTAAGTCTTCCTATTCTTCCGAATCCGTTTATAGCAATTTTTTTCATAATTAATATTTTAATGATATTGAGAAAATAATTAATTCTCAGTTTTGTGATAAATAATCAAGTCGCAAACTTAACAAAAATAATCTTTTTAATACAAGAATCATAGATTATAAAAATTTATTATTGCAAAAAGCACCACAATAAATAAAGCCTTTAAAAAAAAAAGAAAAAAAATGAAAAAAAAATTTGGAGAATTGAAAATAAAAAGATTATCTTTGCATCGCTTTAGGAAATAGCATGGTCCGTTCGTCTAACGGCTAGGACGCCAGGTTTTCATCCTGGTAATAGGGGTTCGATTCCCCTACGGACTGCAAACAAACGCTCTAACTATTTGATAGTTAGGGCGTTTTGCATTTCAGAAAGACATCTAGGGGGATCTTTTATTATCTAAATTGATTAAAAACCAATACAAACCTCCTTCAAAAAAATCATTACTTTCCGATAAAGTCTTTTGAAATATTGATTAAATCAGGAAAAAATAAATTAAAATCCGTTTCAAAGTCATCATAATGCTTAAAAAGATGATCCGTTGCTTTGTAAAACTCAGATGGGAATTTTGTTCGATTATCCAATTTAGAAAAAGTAAATCTCAATCCTTCTTCGGTACCATACTTTGCGAGCCAATCTCTTTTGATTAATTCAGGTAGAAATCTTTGAACTTTTTCTGGTAGAGTATCCATTCTAGATTCTAGAATATCATAAATTTCCATACAAAAATCATTCAAACTTTGATCTGAATACTTATTCCAGTTGCTAGCCAAAATATAATCGTAACAAACATCTACAACCACAGGTGCATATTTGCCATGATATTGTTGCATTCGAGCTGTACTTTGTTTGACAATTGGATGACTATCGGTAAAGGTGTCAATTGCCCTGTGCAAACCTACTCCTTTTTTCACTTTTTCAGAAAAGCCTTTCACTGATTTATTTCTAACGAAATCAGCTAAAAAATTGCCAATCATGATGTCCTCATGTTTGAATGATAAATAGATATGTGCTAAAAAATTCATTCTGCAAGATATGAAAGTTTAATAGTTTTATGAAAATAACAGCAAATTCCTTCCCTCTAGTCAAATAAAAGCTACCGTTAATGCATTCGGATAGAAATCCTTTAAAGTTTTTCATATCTTTAGTGTGTGGTTGAAAATTCACACAACTAGAAATATTTTGTAAATTATCAACTTTCTATAATTGCATTGAGAAATAAATCATAAAACCAAATTATGGCAAAATTAATCTGTCCACATTGCAACAAGGAAAATACTAATTATAACATCAAGGACGAAACCATTGACTGTAGATTTTGTAATCGTGCTTTCTCTATAAAAAAAGGTTTCGTTTCAAATCTTAAAAATGATCATAAAAAATATCAAGATGCAAAAGGAATGACGCTTGAATCTAACGGTAAGGAACTAAATCTTACAATCGATTGGAGTAGTGTCACTAGATGGCATTTCACCTTAACATTTGGAATAGTATTAACAATATTCATGGGCGGAATACTTCTACTCTTGTGGAATAACAATCCTATTGAATTAATTATAATGGGTGTTTTTATATTAATATTTTTCACAACAGGACTTTATCTACTTTACCAAGGTCTTTTTGAATTGCTCAATAAAACCAATATCAATATAGCTAATGGGGAAATATATGTAAGCCATCGTTTTACAGACCGAACAATAAAACCTATTCAAATTGCGACAAAAGATTTAGCACAAGTATTTGTAAAAAGAAAAACTGGCGGATCAAGTGGAAAAAAAGAATATTATTATCACGAGGTATTTCTTCAAACAAAAAGCGGTGCTACATTCATCATTGCGAATAAAATAAAATACCAAGAAACTGCCTATTTCATTGAAAATAAGATTGAATCATTTTTAAATATCGAAGACAAGATTTTGTCCCATGAATTTCATCCAAAAACAAATCTTTCGGAAAAAGAAACTTCAAAAATAGCATCTACTGTACTCTTAGCAGAAATGAGAAACAAACAAACAACTTCTTACAAAAACATTTGCCCTTCCTGTAAATCTCCTATTCAAGATAATAATATTTCTAATGGAAAAGATGTGGTTTATTGTTCAGAATGTCAAGAGAGTTTTCTTTTTAACCAATCTGTGATTTTGAAGGAAACTATGGAGCACAAGGAAATAAATCAGACTCCAAAAAATATGAAATTTTATTCCGATACAGATCGATTAGAAATCTCATGGACTACAAAAAATATGAATGCTATTTTTTTATTCATACTTGCGGTCATAACAACAATATTCCTGGTAAAAAACAGTGCTCCCTGGTTCATGTTCACCTTAGAGCCCATTTTGCTTTATTTAGGCAGCATTATTTTTTTCACAAAACATACGGTAAGGATCTCTAAACGATATTTATGGATTGATAGATTTCCAACATTTTTATTTCAAACAGAGTCCACTGAATATAAAAGAAAAAATGTATATCAATTGTATGTTACAAGAAAGATAATCAGTGATGGAGATGATGGAAAAAAAACGATTTATCAGTTGATAATGGTTGACCACAAAAATAAAGAACATCTTTTGATCAATCATCACCCCAATCATTCGGGTCTTTTTTTTGTTGAACGAAAGGTTGAAGAGTTTCTAAATATTGACGATAAACCTATGCCAGGCGAATTTAATCCTAATATCAATTCTAGCCCACAAAATTTTACGGAGGCTATAAATTTTGTGAGGGAAAAGATAAAGACGAAAAATTCGTACAATGAATAAACTTGAGAATATGTTATACGATTTTGGTGTTAATATGTATTAAGAATTGTAAAAAAAACTCTAAGAAAACAAATTATTAACCTGCGCCACCACAAATAGTACAAATATAATCGCCGTAGCTCCCAAGAAAGGACCAAGAAGAATACTCCAAAGAAATCGACTAAAAGATTTAGATGATTTCAAAAACACCTCTGAGACTACAACTTGTCCTGAAAATACTACCAAAACATAAAGCAAATAGACCAATATAGTGCTTCCGTGTGTCAACCAATCAAAATTATAATTACCATCATCGATGAATAATAGATATCCCATAATAAACAATGATATTACAAAGAAAGCTAAAAGTCTTGAATTTTTCGACATGATTTTTTGTTTTACATTATCTTGAAAATTTAAGTCGATTTCCTTAATGATAATTTACACTATAAAGATGTACTCATTCACCTAGAAACTAACCTTCCTTCTAAGGATTGCTTTGGCAATTCTGTCTCAACTTCTCCCTAATACAGGACAAAGTTACATAAAAAGTAATAAAAAAAAGCCTTTTATAAAAATTTATGAAAGGCTTTAAATAATGTTACTGAGAACATGGCAATGGAATATTGCAAAAGCAAAATCTCACACAATATGTCACAAACTCATATTACTGCTTAACTTATTTTCCGTCAAACTCAGCAAATTTCTTCGTCAAATAATGATTATCCCCAATATATTTCAATTCTTTAATCATAGCATCTGGTTTTTTATAACCTGGAGATACTGTGATTTTTTCTAATTTTTTATTCAAATAAACAATACTTGGAAAACTCATTTTCCCCTCCAAAAGAGCAATTGCTAATTCATTTGCGCCACGTCTTCCTTTTCCTTGGAATTTAAATACCTTTCCTTGGAAATGAATATCTTCTTTTTGTTCTGCGTTTAATTTTACAGGATAAAAGTTCTTTTCTATCAAGGCGATTACTTTTGCGTTGGTAAACGTCTTTTTATCCATCACTTTACACCAGCCACACCAATCGGTATAGATATCTACTATAAATTTTTTAGGATGGCTTTTATTCAATTCGACTGCTTCCTCCCAACTATACCATTTCAATTTTCCTGCAATATCTTGTGAATCCACAACAGTATCAGCCGTTTTAAAACTATAAAATAAACCGATAGCGCAGATAATTAAGCCAATTGGCAATAATTTTTTCATTCTTAATATTTTTTAAATGATGTTCAATATTGATATAAAATTACAACTTTAATGAATACAATGAAAGACATCTAAAGGTTTTAACAAATGATTAGAATCATAACAGTTTATAAGCTAATTTATGAAATGTATTTCAAAAAAAACAATTTCAAATTTTATCATTTTTTCTTAGCTTCATTCCACAATTGATCCATTTCGTCTAAAGTCATATCAGTCAAAGACTTAGGTGCTTTTACTTCAATATATTCAAAGCGGCTTTTAAACTTTTTATTGGTACGGTCCAAGGCAGTTTCTGGATCGACCCCAATGAATCTAGCATAATTTATCAAAGAAAAAAGCACATCTCCAAATTCATCCTCTCGTCGGGATTGCGACATGTTTTCATCAATGGTTTCCTTTAATTCTGCAATTTCTTCTTCCACCTTTTCCCAAACTTGCTCCTTATTTTCCCATTCAAAACCAACTAAAGCCGTTTTTTCCTGCATGCGATAAGCCTTCACCATCGCAGGTAATGATTTTGGAACACCTTCCAAAACTGATTTCTTACCTTCTTTCAACTTTAACTGCTCCCAATTTTGTTTTACCTCTTCTTCATTTTCTACTTTCACATCACCATAAATGTGAGGATGTCGATGGATAAGTTTTTCACAAACCCCATTAAGTGCATCAGCGATATTAAATGCTCCAACTTCATCTCCTAATTTTGCATAAAAAACCATGTGCAATAACAAATCACCAATTTCTTCTTTGATGCCATCTAAATCATTGTCAGAAATGGCATCTGCCAATTCATAAGTTTCTTCAATAGTTAAATTTCGAAGGGTTTGGAAGGTTTGTTTCTTATCCCAAGGACATTGAGAACGTAAATCATCCATAATATTCAATAGTCGTTCAAAGGCTTTTAATTTTTCTTTCATTTTATAATAATATTTATTCAAATTCACAGAATATTTATAAGAAAAGACGTAATTTTGTGCAAAGATACATCGTTGTATTACTTTAAATTAATAAATCATTCATAAAATGGAATTTATATATACTTTAGCTATTATTTTTGTTGTTTTTGGAGTCTCTTTTTTATTAATGAATATCAAGGGAGTAGTAAAAGGAAAACCCGAATTTAGTGGCACTTGTGCTTCGAACAATCCTGCGTTGAGAGATGAAGCTGGAAACTGTGGATACTGCGGGAAGGCGGATACTTGTGAGAATAAATAAATAAGGTACAAGGTGCATGGTGCAAAGGTGCAAGATGCAAGGGGGGCATGGTTGAAAAAAATGTTTATTTTCTTATAAGAAATTTAAAGATACTCCCCTCTACTATTGTTAAACCATGTACCATTTATAGCTAGTAGCATTTAAACCATTGTATCATTTGAACCATTGAACCATTTGAACCATTTGAACCATTGAACCAAATTTTCACCCAATAATATGCCCCATCAAATCCCGTTTCGTTTCCAGATAAAATTTATTTTCAGTTTTAGGTTTAATTTCTAACGGAATTCTTTTTACCAATTTTATATTAGATGCTTCTATAGCATCAATTTTCAAAGGATTATTTGTCAATAAATTTATAGCTTTTACCCCTAAATCATTCAAAATTTCAACAGCGATATCAAAAGATCTTGCATCTGCCTTAAATCCCAATTGGATATTTGCATCCTTTGTATTGACCCCCTTGTCTTGTAGATTATAAGCTTTCAATTTGTTAATCAAGCCAATCCCCCTACCTTCCTGCCTCAAATACAAAATCATTCCACCATGTTTAGAAATATATTTCATAGATTCATCCAATTGCTCACCACAATCACATCTAAAAGAACCAAACAAATCACCCGTTAGACATTCTGAGTGAATTCGGACATTAATAGTCTTTGAAAAATCGGTATGCTCAGCAATATAAACTAGATGAGGCATCCTTTCGCCAAAATCATCAGAATAAGCTATTAATTCAAAATTTCCGTATCTATTGGGTATTGTAACACTAGCTTGTTTTTTCATAATTTTCATAGTAATTGAAATTTGACAATAAAATTAGTGTCTGAACGGAAACTCAACTAAATTAAAATTGTTTCTTTTTCACACATAGTATCCCAAAAATCGAATAAATTATTACCCACTCAAAATAATATTTCATCCGTTTTAGCAAATAGAATGCTCTAAATTAACCATTCCATTTGAAAAAAGTTTAATGAGTTGATAAAAATTAATAAAATACTTTGTACATTGGATGTCATGAAACAAAATATTATTTAAACATAAAAACGATTATTATGGCATTTGGAAGACGCGGAGGATATGGAGGACGAGGAGGAAGTTTAAAAGGACGATTAATTATTGGGCTGATTATGGTTGCATTTGCACTTTTTAAGTACTATTCAAAAACGCAATACAATGAAATTACTGGCGAAAAACAACGAGTTGCGCTTACGGTTGACCAAGAAGTTCAATTAGGATTACAATCAACCCCTAGAATGGTTCAACAGTATGGCGGACTATACCCCGACGAGGAAGCTCAAGCTTTTGTGAAACAAGTAGGTCAAAAATTAATAAAAGCTTCCGCTGCAGGACAAACAGATTACAAGTACAATTTCCATCTTTTAGCGGATCCAAATACGATTAATGCATTTGCACTTCCTGGAGGGCAAGTATTTATTACCATGGCATTATTTTCCAAATTGGAGAATGAAGATCAACTAGCAGGTGTTCTTGGACATGAAATTGGACACGTTGTTGCTCGTCACGGGGCAGAAAGAATAGCTAAACAAGAGCTAACACAAGGAATAACAGGTGCTGCTGTCATTGCCGCAGGAGATTATAGCACCGCACAAGCAGCAAGAATGATTGCGAATGTAATCAGTATGAAATATGGTCGTGGACAAGAATTACAATCTGATAATTTGGGAGTTCGTTTTATGATAAGAGCAGGATATAATCCCGAAGAAATGAAAGGTGTCATGAGAATTTTAAAAGCTGCATCTGGAGGCGGAAAACAAAAAGCAGAGTTTATGAGTACCCATCCAAGTCCAGAAAATAGAATGCAAAAAATTGAAGAAGCGATTGAACAATATAAGGATCTAAGATAGATTTTTTTTGTAAAAAACATCCAATTAATATATTATTTCAAGTTTAATATGTTAATTTTGTAAGCTTATGGAAAATTTAAATAAATTAAAAGAAATATTGTACATGCCTAAGAATATTATGATTCTTAGTCATAGAAATCCAGATGGTGATGCTATTGGCTCATCCTTAGCATTATACCACTACTTGAAGGGAGAAGGACATAGTGTAAATGTTTCGTTTCCATCGGATTTTCCAGGAATTTTTTCTTGGATGAAGGATTCAGATAATGCATTAATTTTTGATTTAGATCCCGAGGAAACTACAAAAATCATCCAAGCTGCAGATATTGTATTTTGTCTTGATTTCAATGCGCTAGATAGAATTGACAAGATGGGAGAAGTTGTGGGAGCAATGGATGTACCAAAAGTAATGATAGATCATCATCTTTATCCAGAAAACTGCGCAGACTTTATGTTGTCAGATACTTCTGCCAGTTCTACATGTGAATTGGTGTATGACTTTATTTCAATGATTGACAATAAACATAAAATCACAAAAACTATTGGTGAATGCCTATTTACTGGGATTGTAACCGATACTGGGTCTTTTAGATATGCAACTTCTGCTAAATTATTTAGAATTGTAGCCAATCTAGTGGATGCTGGTATTGATGATTATGATTTACAAAATCGAATTCACAATTCCCTTCCAGAAAAAAACATACGTTTACTAGGGCATTGCCTCAATAATCGGATGGAAATCTGGCCCGAACTTCATGCTGGAATCATCACATTAAGAAAAGAAGATTATGATACCTTTGATATCAATAGAGGTGATACTGAGGGCATCGTTAATTATCTTTTAATGATGAAAAATATAAAAGTAGCGGCTTTTATTACAGAACAACCTACGATTGTCAAATTATCTCTTCGCTCAAAAGGAGATTTAGATATGCAAAAGATTGCAAAAAAATATTTTAGAGGTGGTGGACATAAAAATGCTTCTGGTGGTGCATCTTTCAAGGGTCTTAATACAACAATCAATACTTTTAAAAAGGCATTGATTGAAATTAAAGATCAATTAGTCTAAACAGATATAGATGTATAAATTATCTTTTCTATTTCTAATAATTGAATTTCTTTCCTGCAATTCTACACCAGGAACAATTGATATCTCAAAATTTGCCTATAAATTTCAACATCATATTAAAAATGAAGGTGCTCATCCAAAATTTGGAGATACCGTATTGTATCATGTCGCTTTGATAAAAAATGGGATGACAACACATGACACAAGAAAAGTTGGTAAACCAGCTCAAATGGTCATGCGAGACTATAGCATCGTAACAGAGCCATCTCCTATTGAAGTTGCCCTGCTTGGAATGGCAGTTGGAGATAGTATGACTATTTTCTCTAAATTTAGCCAAGATACTTCTACGATTAGTTACAATATTAGTTTGGTTGGGTTAGAAGCTGCTAGGTAAAAAATATATCATTCAATTTAGCCCCCTATTTCCCATTCAAATAATCACGCAAATACTCAAAATTAGGTCCTAGATCCTTTTTATATGTCACT
>CAMZLN010000307.1 GCA_947311465.1 uncultured Saprospiraceae bacterium | reverse complement strand
CTTTTTTACGTCCATTAAAGTAGATTCATTTTTTTAGAAAATTTTATTCAAATAATTAATCAAACTCTGAAAAATGACCTAACTTTATAAAAAACAAATCACTAATAGTGATTTATTATGGTATTCTCCAAAATTACAGCCTAATTCCTAACGGAGTATTGAGTGAAATTACTATGCAAAAAATAAATTAATTATCTGTTGAAAAATAATTTCCCTATTTTTGACCAAACAAAATAATAAAAATGAGTGTAATAGAATTTGAAATAAAAAATAATGTGGGACTTATCACATTGAATCGACCTGATAAGTACAATAGCTTTAATGAAGAAATGGCTTTGCTGATGCAAGGGGTTTTGGACGAATGTGAATCTAATGATGAAATTCGTGCCATTATGATTATTGGAAATGGGAAAGCGTTTTGTGCAGGTCAAGACTTACAAGAAATAGTAGACCCGCATGGTCCAGATATTTCTACCATTGTGGGTAAACATTACAATCCAATTGTACTGAAAATACGAAATATTGAGAAACCTTTTGTCGCAGCAGTAAACGGTGTGGCGGCAGGTGCAGGCGCAAATATCGCTCTTGCATGTGATGTAGTAGTTGCTACAGAATCCGCTTCTTTTATTCAAGCGTTTAGTAAAATTGGTTTGATTCCTGATAGTGGGGGTACTTTCTTCTTGCCTAGGATCATAGGTTTTCAAAAAGCATCTGCTTTGATGATGCTTGGGGATAAAGTGGGTGCGAAAGAAGCCGAATCGTTAGGTATGATTTATAAATATTTCCCTAATGAAACTTTTTTAGAAGAAGCTACCAAATTGGCTACAAAACTAGCATCTATGCCAACCAAAGGATTAGGTTTGACCAAACGGGCTTTAAATTATTCTTTAACCAATACTTTGGATACACAATTGGCTCTTGAAGATCAATTGCAAACAACCGCAAGTTTATCAGATGATTATGTGGAAGGGGTAACGGCTTTTGTTGAAAAACGAAAACCTGAATTTACAGGAAAATAATATCATAAAATGAAAATAGGAGTTTTAGGAAGTGGATCAATGGGAACTGGGATTGCACAAGTAGCAGCCACCGCAAACAATAAAGTGGTTTTGGTGGATAAAAATCCCGATGCATTGAAATTAGCAGAAGCTAAATTGAAGAAAATATTAAATCGACTGGTAGAAAAAGGTCGAATTAATGACGAAAAAGCAATCGCAATTATTAACAATATTATGTTTGAAGATAATATCGAAGCGTATAAAAATTGTGATATGGTGATAGAAGCTATTGTCGAAAATTTGGATATCAAAATGTCTGTTTTTAAACAATTGGAAAATATTGTGTCTGAAAAGTGTATATTAGCAACAAATACTTCATCTTTAGCGGTTACCGCAATTGCAAAAGCTTGTGATAAGTCTGAAAGGGTAATAGGTATTCATTTTTTTAATCCTGCTCCTTTGATGAAATTAGTGGAAATTATCCCCGCTATTCAGACAAGTAATGATGTTTTATTGCAGTCTAAATCTATTATTGATAGTTGGGGGAAATTGACCGTAGTGGCGAAAGATACTCCTGGTTTTATTGTCAATCGTGTGGCAAGACCCTTTTATGGTGAAGCACTTCGGATTTTAGAAGAAGGGATTGCGGATGTTGCTACTATTGATTGGGCAATGACAGCAATTGGTGGATTCAGAATGGGGCCGTTTACCTTAATGGATTATATCGGGAATGATATAAATTATACAATTACCGAAACTGTTTTTAAATCTTTTTATTTTGATCCGAGATATAAACCTGCTTTTACACAAAAAAGATTGTCTGAAGCAGGATTTTGGGGGCGAAAAACTGGAAAAGGATATTATAATTATGGAGAAAATGCTGTAAATCCAGAACCGAATAAAGATTTTAAACTTGGAAAAAAGATTGTCAATAGAATCGTCGCTATGCTTGTCAATGAAGCTGCCGATGCTTTGTACTTGAATGTCGCTTCTAGGGATGATATTGATACAGCGATGGAAAAAGGAGTAAATTATCCAAAGGGATTATTGAAATGGGCTGATGAAATCGGGATTAAGAAAGTAGTTAAAAGATTGGACAAATTGCATTACTTTTATTTGGAAGATCGGTATCGTTGTAGTCCATTGTTGCGTAAAATGAAAAGGAATAAAGTGACTTTTTATTAAATTTAACGAGTATGAAATTATTTATTATTACCATTTTATTATTATTTTATTTTCCAGTTTTTGGACAAATAAGTGTTGAGAAATTGGCTAAAATGCCAGAATCAATAAGTAATAATGCAATTGCTATGGGGGTAAATAATGGAAAACCATTTATTTATTCTTTCGCAGGTATCGATGCTACAAAAGTATATTCAGGCCTTCATAAAAAAGTTTATAAATATGATGTATCTGAAAATACTTGGGAGATTTTAGGAGAATTGCCTAGTGGCAATGGTCGAATAGCATCTGCCGCAAGTACAGTTAAAAACAAAATATATGTAATTGGTGGCTATGAAGTGCATGAAAATGGAAGTGAAAGTTCATACAATTTAGTCCATATTTTTAATCCTGAAACAAATACTTTCGAAGCGGATGGAAAGCCCGTTCCAATTCCAATAGATGACCACGTGCAAGTGGTTTGGAGAGATAGTCTGATTTTTGTGATTACAGGATGGAGTGATAATGGAAATGTAGATGATGTTAATATTTATAATCCATCTAGTGATGAATGGTTGAGCGGTGACGATGTTCCAGGGAATAGTAAATATACTGCTTTTGGAGCTTCTGGGACAATTGTCGGTGATACAATTTATTATTTGGGTGGAGCTGCATCTCCAAATTTTTCGATGGCTCAATATTTAAGAATTGGAATTATTAATCCAAATGACCCGACAGATATTCAATGGTCATCTAGAAAAACGAATGCTAAATCTTATCGGTCAGCTTCAAGCAATTATAACGGATTACCGATTTGGATGGGAGGCAGTGATATAATATACAACTATGATGGTATAGGATATAATGGAGAGAATGCTATGCCTAGCGGGAATGCTTTAAAAATTTATCACAATGATGTTGATTCTATGGAATACAATGATATTCATGTACCAATGGATCTTCGAGGTATTGCAAAAATTAATGCAAATCAATTTATAATTTGTGGTGGTATGAATAAAGATAGAAATGTCATTTCCGATACAAAATTGATTACTTTGGATTTTGCAACGGGAACAAGTGAGACAAAAATCGAATCTTTTAATGCTTACCCAAATCCAACAAGTAGTTATTTGAATTTTGAAAGTCCTTTGACTGGAACTTTAGAATTTTATAATGTAAAAGGACAACTAGTTTCAAAAAAGTATATCTTTGATGAAAATGGTATTGATATAAATCGCCTTCCAGCAAATGTGTATTTTTTACATTTTGTTGATAGGAAAGGAAATTTAATTTTTAAACAAAAAATTGTAAAAAAATAATGCTGTCCCCTAAAGAAATCGCAATTGATAGAATGTTAGAAAATGATGCTTTTTCTATTTGGTTGGGTATTAATGTATTGGAAATTAAGAAAGGGTATTGTGTCGCTGAAATGACCGTTAGGGATGAAATGACCAATGGCTTTAAAATAGCTCATGGTGGAATTACCTATTCTTTAGCGGATAGTGCTTTTGCTTTTGCATCTAATAGTCAAGGTAAACATGCGGTTTCTCTTGAAACGAGTATCTCGCATTTGAAAAAAGTGGTAAGTGGAGATGTTTTGACGGCTGTTGCTAAAGAAATTAATTTGACACGGAAAACTGGTTTATATCAAATCGAAATACATAATCAAAATCAAGAATTAGTTGCTCAATTTAAGGGAACCGTTTATCGAAAATCCCAAGATTGGATTTAATTAAAAATGAATAAGAATCCCGTGTTAATTACGGGTTGAAACCCATAAATATGAAAGAATCATACATAATCGACGCTATTCGTACTCCAATTGGAAAATTCAAAGGGAGCTTATCTACAATCAGAACAGATGATTTGGGAGCTATTCCTATCAAAGCATTAATGGAAAGAAATCCTTCTATTCCCAAAGAAGCTATTGAAGATGTAATCATAGGGTGTGCCAATCAAGCAGGAGAAGACAATAGAAATGTAGCTAGAATGAGCTTGCTTTTAGCTGGATTGCCATTTTCTGTTCCTGGTGAAACTATTAATAGGTTATGTTCATCGGGTATGTCATCCGTCATACATGCAAGTAGGGCAATCAAAGCAGGAGATGGGGATGTTTTTATAGCAGGGGGTGTTGAGAATATGACCAGAGGTCCTTGGGTTATTTCAAAGGTATCTAGTGCTTTTGGTAGAGATGCGCAAATGCATGATTCTAGTTTTGGATGGCGATTTATAAATCCAAAAATGAAAGCTTTGTATGGGACTGAAGGAATGGGATCGACAGCAGAAAATCTTGCAGAAATGTATAATATTTCAAGAGCAGATCAAGATTTGTTTGCTTATAATTCTCAAATGAAAGCGGCAAAGGCTCAATCTTCTGGTCGATTTGTTGAAGAAATAACACCCGTTTCTATTCCGCAAAGGAAAAAAGATTCTATTATTTTTGACACAGATGAATTTATTCGCCCAAGTACAACGGTTGAGATTTTGGGCAAACTTAGACCTGCTTTCAAATCTATTGAAGATGGGGGTACTGTGACCGCTGGTAATGCTTCGGGTCTAAATGATGGAGCGGCTGCCATGTTGATTACGTCAGATCAAGCAATTAAGCAATATAGTTTGACTCCAATGGCAAGGATTGTATCAAGTGCTGTGGTTGGTGTAGAACCTAGAATTATGGGGATTGGTCCCGTAAAAGCATCTTTAAAGGCGTTAGCAAAAGCGGGTTTGTCTATGACTGATATGGATATTATTGAGTTGAATGAAGCATTCTCGGCACAAAGTTTGGCTTGTATTAGAGAATGGGGATTGGATGATAATGACGAAAGAATCAATCCAAATGGTGGAGCTATTGCTTTGGGGCATCCGTTAGGTGTAAGCGGAACAAGAATATTGCAAACAGCAGCGATTGAACTTCATAGAAAGAAAAAACGTTATGCTTTAGTGACGATGTGTATTGGAGTGGGGCAAGGGTATGCTACAATTATTGAAAGAGTTTAAAAATATTATTTTAAAAATTAACAACTAAAACCTATAAATTATGAGTAGAAGATCATTTTTTAAATCATCGAATCCAATGATGTCGGATGATAAACTGGCAAAAGTTTCAAGAAACTTATCAGGGACAGGTGAAGTGATGACTGTTCAAGGAGCAGTTAATAAGACGTTTATTTTGACAGCTATTATGCTTACAACTGCCTATGTTGGCTTTATGAGTCCTTCGTCTTTATTTATGTGGGGAGGTATGATTGGAGCTTTGGTTATGGTGCTTTGGGCATCTTTTAAACCACATCTTTCTCCAATTTTAGCACCAATTTATGCAGCATTTGAAGGGTTGTTTGTTGGAGCAATTTCTTATATGTATGCTGGTATTGGTGATGGTTTAATTTTTCAAGCCGTAACTTTAACTATGGCAATACTTTTTGCAATGTTGTTTTTATATAAGACGGGAATTATCAAAGTAACTGAAAAATTACGATCGGGAATCATGATTGCAACTGGTGGGATTATGGTAGTTTATCTTTTGAATATGGTATTGCACATGTTCGGTATGAATGTTCCATATTTGCATGAAGGGGGAATGATCGGAATCGGAATTAGTCTATTTATCATTGGAATTGCTTCTATGAATCTGCTTTTAGACTTCGACTTTTTTGATAAAGGTGCTGCTGCTGGATCTCCTAAATATATCGAATGGTTTGCTGCTATGGGGTTATTGGTGACTTTGGTTTGGATTTATATCGAGATTTTGAGATTGTTGGCAATTTTGAGTAGAGATTAATTTATTCTATATCAATTTATAAAAAGATTAAAACGGCTCATTTTTTACTAAATGAGCCGTTTTTTTTATTTGCTCCAGTCTTCTTCTTCAAGAGTGAAAATTTCTTTTACATCTACTTGAAATATTTTAGCAAGTCTCAAAGCTAAAACTGTAGATGGTACATATTTTCCTGCTTCCATTGCATTTATAGTTTGTCTACTAACTAAAGAGAGTTTAGCAAGTTCTGCCTGAGTTATATTCTTTTTCGCTCTTTCTACTTTGATGCTATTCTTCATATAAATTAACTTTTTTAAATTTCCAAATTTTCCAATTAAATCTTATGATGAAAAAGATAAGAATTGTAAACATATTTATGATTATCACATACAAAAAAGGGAAATCATAAACAAATATGATTGCTAAAAGTAAGATGAAATAATTGAAGTATGTTGCCCAAACTAAAGATTCTAATCGAATTTTTGAAATAAATTCATCTTCGTTTTTTTCTTTCGAAAATGCAACAAATAATAAACTGATTATTAGGAGTACTCCAATTATTTCGTCAAAAAAGTCATTTTTCATTAAATCATTAAATGTATTATACAATGGTGTGATTTTTAAATCTGGAGAACCTGATGAGTTGTTATTTGTTAAATAAAATATCCCTAGAATAAATGATGGAATGAGTATAATCCATCCTAGTTTACGATACTTGTGCGGAAATAAATATTTGATTTTCATAATTAATGATTTTTGTTTCCATAAATGTATGATATTATTCACATAAAGTCAAGTTTGTTTTACTTTTTGTGTGAAATTTTTGACATTATTTCTACTTTATTGATTTTGATTTTAATTTTGATTAATCTTTAATTGTATAATTAAAGTGCCTTTTTATCTTCTATATAACGATTTGTCCCTATATTTACCTAGAGAAACAAAACAAACTACTATGTTGATAGATATTATAGCATTATTAAAAGATTACTCCTTTCTAAGTAAATCTACAATCGTTTTATTAGTTGCTGGTTTTATGCCCTTAATGGCAATGTCATATTTTTGGTTTATGATGGGGCGTAAGGAAAAGAAATATGCAAAAAATATGAGAGAAATGGGAATCAACACCAATAAAAAGGTGAGAGATTTTTATTCTCCGGGGAAATTTATTCTTCCTGTTTTATTTGCAACTGCGATTTGTCTTTTGGCAGTGTATAATATCATATTTGTCGATGATTTTAAAAATGTGGATAGCTTATTACTTGCAGGTCCATATTTTGGATTGGAGAATACAGCACTCATAAATCAAAGCCGTGGTGTTTTGTCTTGGGCGTTTGTTGGTGGTTTTATCTGGTCTGCTCAAAATATATTAAGACGTGTTATTTCTTATGATTTAGCTCCAAATGTATTCTATTCTGCGGGTATCCGTATTATGCTAGCTTCTGGAGTTGCTTTGGTTTTATCATTCATGTTGGGTGCCGATAATACTGGAGCTACATCATTTGTGAATGTACGTGCATCTTTACCTGCTGTAGCCTTTATTACAGGAATGTTTCCTGATAGAATGGTTAGCTATTTGATGAGAGTTTTTGAGAAATACTTAATGACAAGTCAATTGGATTTGAATACCAAACATCTTTCTTTAGATAATATACAAGGATTTTCACTAAATCATAAAGAACGTTTTAAAGAACTTGGAATCGATAATGCTCAAAATTTAGCAACAGCTTCTTTGACAAAATTATTAATAGAAACGCCTTATGATGCAAGACAGATTCTTGATTGGATTGGACAAGCAAAATTACTTTGCTATGCTGGACAAAATATTAATCGTGTCAGAGCGGTTGGAATTAGAACAGTTTATGATTTGCAAAAAGGTCAAAAATCTCCAGCAGTTTTACAGCGTCTAGGGGATTCCGTCGGTTTGAATCAGCCTTTATTGAATGTCATTTACGATCAAGTGAATGATGATGAAGGTATTCGTGCTCTTCATAATTTTATGCAAAAAATAAATTCTCCGAATGAGCCAACTATGATAAAAGAGTTGGAAGCTGTGGGATAGGTTTCATTTCAGGAATTAGTTAAAAATATACATTTATTTTTCACAGTTCCATTGCACCCTTTCCAAAACAAACACAACAACAAACATATCTGTAAATGATTTTCAACAGTCTAATTTTTCTCGTTTTTATTGGAATATTTCTTCCAATATATTTCGGTCTGAAAGGAAAGAATAGGCTAATCTTTACATTGCTGGCTAGTTATTTCTTTTATGGCTGGTGGGATTGGAGATTTTTATCATTGATTGCATTTTCGACCTTTGTGGACTATTTTATTGGATTGAAGCTAGGGCAAACAGAGCATCCAAAACAAAGAAAGCAACTTTTGATAGCTAGTATGGTTGTCAATTTAGGATTTCTCGGCTTTTTCAAATATTTCAATTTCTTTGTAGATTCTTTTAAGGAATTAATGCATCAAATCGGATTCTTTGCCAATTTTGATACACTTGATATTATTCTCCCTGTGGGT
>CAMZLN010000306.1 GCA_947311465.1 uncultured Saprospiraceae bacterium | reverse complement strand
AGGTAAATAATATTTGTTAAGATTTTGATCTATTTTTTGAGCAAAACTTATTTGAATAATAAGGAATAGTAGAACGGTTAATATTGCTTTCATTGCTTTTATATTTTGTGATGATGCAATTTTACGACATTTATATAACATATTGAAGAAGTTGTTGAGAATTATTTTTATTTTAATTTCAATCAAACCATTGATAATCAATCAGTTGTAAGGAAATGTTTTTTTATTCAAATATGGCAACTACTCGAGCAGGAGCAGCTGATGCACCAACTATTTTCAAAGGGAAAACTGCAATTTTAAACCCTGTGTAAGGTAGTGCATCCAAATTGACCAATTGCTCCATGTGACAATATTCTTTGCGTTGTCCAACAAGATGTGCTTCCCAAAAATAGTTAGCATCATTCATTTCTTTCGCTTTTTTAGCCATGTAAAGTAACGGTAAATCCCATCCCCATGCATCTATTCCCATAACTTTGATACCTTGATCTATGAGCCATTCTGTTGCTTCGGCACTCATTCCCGTTCCGGTTTTATAGAAATCTTTCGTTCCATTAAATTTGTCACGACCCGTTTTAATTAATACAATCATTTTTGGCTCAATACTTAGATTTTGTTCTTTTAAAAAAGTCGTAATATCTGCGACCGTTATCGGATCAAAGTCTTTTTTATGTTTCATATCAATCACAATTCCTTCTCCAAAGCACCATTCCAAGGGAATTTCATCAATAGTTTTTGCTTTTTTCCCATCTACGGTTGGTGAATAATGCCAAGGTGCATCAATATGTGTTGTTGCATGTACTCCCATTTTTTGAATAGTATCATCTGCCCAACCATCAAATCCTTTCGGGAATAATCGTAATGGTAAACCGAAAAATCTCAATAACAGTTTAGCTTTTTTATGTGCTTTGTGTTTGATACGAACCCGCATAAAAGATGGGTCGTTTTTATTATATTGTATTGGCTTTGAAAGGTCTATAATTTTCATAGGTTTAAGTTTGTTCCTTGGTGGTAAATATAGGATGCCTTTTATTGATGACAAAATTTGCATTGAGATTTATTTATTTTATTTTATGACATTTATAGTATCTTTGAATAAAAAACCAATGGATTATCTTAAAATAAACAAAAAATCTTGGAATGAAAGAGTTGACCATCATATCAATGGAGCAATCTATGAACAAAATCCCTTATGTGTATTCAATTTTAGGAAAAAAAGATGATTGAATTAGATAATATTTTAGGGGAATCTTCTGAATTTTTAGATGCTATTTTTAAAAATTTAGCTATTTATGGTATTGATGTGTCAAAATTTGAATTGGATCATATTTGTTATCGAGTGGCTACAAAAAATGAATATTTATCTACGAAACAAAATTTACTTAAAATTGGAAATATATTAGTGGAAAGTGATGTAAATGGGAGAGAAATTACTACATTCAAATTGAATCAACCTATTGTTTATCAATCTAGAATCATTACGATTTTAGAATTACCATCACCCAAAATGAATAGTCATTATGAATCTGGATTTGAACATGTTGAATTTGTAATTGATGGAAATTTAGAAGATTTTCAGTTAAAATATCCGAAAATAGATTTTGATAAAAAGGCAATGAAGAAAACTTTTAATAGAGATTTGAGAATTTCTTTCGGCGCCATAAGTGTTAAATTTCATGAGCAATCGTTGGAAAGGGTGATTGAGATTGAAGAGAATAATTCTTGATAGGAGAATAATGGACCATATCCCTTAATGAATCCGATCCCCTCTCAATTCCATTTTATCCATAATCTCTTGTTCATAGACAAGATAAGCTTCCCAACGCGCTTTTACTTTTTCCTTTTCACCATATTGATAAGCTAAATCCAAAAACATTCGATAATGCCCCGCTTCGGATACCATAAAAGTATGATAAAAATCCTTTAATTTTTCATCCTTTAAATGTAAGGACAAAAGTCTAAAACGCTCACAACTTCTAGCTTCTATCAAGGCACATTGTAGGAGTTTATCAATAAAACGATCATTTTTGCTTCCCCCTTTTAGGCGAAACTCCATGAGTTGATTGACATAATAATCTTTCCGTTGCTCCAATAATGTAAGATTTCTTCTTTTTAATTCGGCGAGTACCATTCTAAAATGTCCCCATTCTTCCGTGACAATCGGGGCTAAGGCATTGACCATAGCCGTTCGTTCAGGATATTGCTGAATCAAAGAAATACAGTAAGAAGTTGCTTTTTGCTCACAATATGCGTGGTCAGAAAGAACCGCTTCTAGCGTAATTTCAGCCAAATCAACCCATCTTGGATCAGTGGGCAATTTTAGTCCGAGCATTTGTACAGGTATTTTTTCCTTCATAGCTTTATTTAAAACATTTTAGTTGGTTGATAAAGAAATCTGTTTCAAATATTTCATATTCTTCATAACCTGTTGACCATATAAGTTTTGCGATATCGAGTTCGACATTTTTCAATTTCTTGACCATTCCACTTGGGATATTGTAACTGGCTTCGTAGGTGACCGATTTGTCTACTTCGTTGTAAACACCAATGACGGTTCTTCTACTTGATGTAGTGATGCTCGATTTATCAATCATTTTCAAAATCAATAAACTGCCTTTTTCAATCAATCCATATTCATTTTTAGCATTTTCAGAAGCAATGGTTATTGTTAAATCAAGAATCAAGTTACCTCCCTTTATTTTACTTATTTGTCCAATACAATGGATGTAGTCTTCATCTTTATTATTTTGTGTAGCCAACATGGATGCAGGTGTATATGCAAAAAATAGTTGGGGTTCTAGCTGTTTTTTAAAATTCTCCGTATTGCTTTCATTATTTGAGAAAGTACAAGGAAAGGTTGGTGGAGTGTACTTTACATCATCCTTTTGAGAATATTTCGCATAATCATTTTCACTAGAAGAGTTTGTCTTAGTTCCTACATTTGTATCGTCACCAACAATGTCAGTATCTTCTTCAACTTCAAAATCATCTTCTATATTTTTCTTAGCTTTATTCTTTTTTCTGTGCTTCTTTTTTCCTTTTTTTGCTTCCTTTTGATAATATTTTAATTGATTTTTCGCATTCTTAAAGAATTTCTTTTTCCTTTTAACTTCATATTTCTTTTTTGTTAAAATGGTTTTTAGAGCAGCGACTTTAGATTTATTTTTGAGTTTTTTATATCTCCGAATTTGATCTTTTAGCATCTGTTCTTCATCTTGTGCATCTTCAAGACTGATTTGTGCATTAGCTACTTTGTCATTTAAAACATCAATTTTAGAAATACTTTCTT
This sequence comes from uncultured Saprospiraceae bacterium, assembly GCA_947311465.1. Taxonomy (GTDB): domain Bacteria; phylum Bacteroidota; class Bacteroidia; order Chitinophagales; family Saprospiraceae; genus CAMZLN01. Next base: position 3,303 of record CAMZLN010000306.1, on the reverse strand, counting down.
GGATGTTTTTAGAGGGTGTTGGGTTTTCTTTTTCATCATTCCCCTTTGAATTTAATGCTTTGAGATGTTTTTTCATCAAAAACTGATCATATTCATCCGTTTCTTCATAATACCTCCAAGATCCATCATCGAACACAACGATAGTTTCGCCATTTTCATTGGTTGCTATCTTTTGTGCATTGATTTGATTTCCAACAAAAAGGAATAGGGTGAAAAGTATAATTTTTAGATATTTCATATATTTATTTAATCTTCAATTTGTGAAATTTGTTAGTTTCTATCCAACCATTAAGTATTGATTTTATCATCAAACGAAACAAATCAGTTTATTTTTCATCACAAATCTAACGAAAAAGGATAAGAACCGTAAAATGAAATAGAATTATTTTATGATATATTAGGCAAAAGCCGAAATTATAAATAGATTTGATTGTTTTTTATGAATATACTTTAATTTGGAATTATTTTTAAATATTGGTTTCCTGCCGTTTGGTATCTTTGATATACTCGATATCTTGATTGTAGGATACGTTTTCTTTTTGATTTATCGCCTTTTAAAAGGAAGTATTGCCTTTAATATTTTTATTGGTATTGTGATGTTGTATGTGCTTTGGTGGATAGTGGATACGCTGAATATGGATTTGTTGTCTTTATTTTTAGGGCAATTCATGAGTATTGGGGTACTTTTATTTATTATTATTTTTCAACCAGAAGTTAGGAAGTTTTTGTTATTATTAGGGAATACGGGATTATCTCAACGATTCAAATTCATGGATAAGTTTTTTGATACAAACCTTGTTAATGATGAAAAAATAGAAAAAGAAATTGGAGCCATTAAAAAAGCTTTGATTGAGATGTCTAAATCAAAAACTGGAGTATTGATTGTATTTACGAAAAATATGAATCATGAATATTTCGGAAATTCTGGTGTGGTCTTACAAGCAAAGGTCTCCAAACAATTAATAGTAAGTATTTTTCAAAAAGAGAGTCCATTACATGATGGTGCGATGATTATTGCCAATAATTTAATTCAAAACGCAGGGGCAATATTACCTGTTTCAAATAATAATCGCCTTCCTAAAAAGTTTGGTCTTCGGCACCGATCAGCAGTTGGAGTTACAGAAATATCATCTGCTTTTGTGTTGATAGTTTCCGAAGAGACAGGAAATATTTCTTATGCAATGGATGGAAAATTGGTGCCCAATATTTCTCACAGTAAGTTGGAAGAATTATTGAAAGAACATTATTAAAAATAAAATTTTTTGGTTAATCCGATGGATATAAAAATATAAAATGAAAAAATTAGAGACATACCATAATCAAAATAGGGAAAGATATTTGGATGAATTGTTCGAATTATTGAGAATCCCGTCTGTAAGTGCAGATCCTACTTTCAAGGATGATGTGAAGCGAGCAGCTGATATGGTAGCTGAATATTTGAAGAAAACAGGGATGGATACCGTGAAAATACATCCAACAAATGGTCATTCAATCGTCTATGCCGAAAAGATAATTGACCCCGCTTTGCCTACGGTTTTGGTGTATGGGCATTATGATGTGCAACCCGCAGATCCGTACGAGTTGTGGGATTCAGAGCCTTTTAATCCTGTTGTGAAAAAAACTGAATTGCACCCCGATGGTGCTATTTTCGCAAGAGGGTCTTGTGATGATAAAGGACAAATGTTTATGCATATCAAGGCGGTTGAAGCTATGATTGCTCAAAATGTTTTGCCTTGTAATGTCAAATTTATGATAGAAGGAGAAGAAGAAGTGGGTTCTATTCATTTGACTTCATTTTGTGCTGAACATAAGGAATTATTGAAATCAGATGTAATTTTGGTTTCTGATACTTCGATTATTGCCAATGATATTCCATCAGTTACAACTGGACTTAGGGGCTTGGCGTACATGGAAATAGAAGTGGTAGGACCCAATATTGATCTTCACTCTGGAACATTTGGTGGCGCTGTCGCTAACCCAATCAATGTACTTTCAAAATTGATTGCTTCCTTGCACGATGATAATTTTCATATTACTATTCCAGGTTTTTATGATAATGTTATTGAACTTTCAGAGGAAGAGCGCAAGGCATTAAATGAAACTCCGTTTGATTTAGATGTTTATAAAAATCAACTGGATATTGATGACGTACAAGGCGAAAAAGGTTATTCTACTATTGAGCGTGCGTCCATTCGTCCAACTCTAGATGTCAATGGTATTTGGGGTGGTTATATCGGAGAAGGTGCAAAAACGGTACTTCCATCTAAGGCAAATGCAAAGATAAGTATGCGTCTAGTGCCTGGGCAGGATCCTGAGAGAATTTCTGATTTATTTATCAAATATTTCAATGAAATAGCACCAAAATCTGTCAAAGTTACCGTTACAAGTCATCATGGCGGCTGGCCTTCAGTGACTCCGATAGACACTGTGGAATACAAAGCTGCAGAACAGGCCTATACTGCAACTTTTGGGAAAAAACCAATTCCAGCTAGGGCAGGAGGAAGTATTCCGATTGTTGCAATGTTTGAAAAGGTACTTGGATGTAAGACTATTTTAATGGGTTTCGGCTTGAATACAGATGCAATTCATTCTCCAAATGAGCATTATGGATTGTTTAATTTTTATAAGGGAATTGAGACAATCCCATATTTTTACCAATATTATTCAGAATTGAAAAAGTAAACGGATATGGAAATTTTAAAAGACTTTCTTTTTGAGAAAGAAATAGAAGACTTGGAACGAGCGTTGCCAATAATTGCCGTATTAATCGGTCATTGTGATGGTACTTATGATAAAAAAGAGCAATTGGCAGCAAAGAAAATCGTTGATGTGCATGTTTATTCTTCTCCAGAAAAATTGAAACCGTTTTATAAATCGGTTGCGGATAAGTTTGATAACAATCTTGGTTATCTGACGGATATGGTTTCTGGGGCAAAGATGATGGATGTGGAATTGTCCGAAGAATTGAAAAAAGTGGGCAAGGCACTAAATAAACTTCCTCAAAAATATGGCTATCATCTTTATAAGGATTTACTGCATTATGCTTCTGAAATTGCAAAATCAAGCGGTGGATTCCTAAGATTTGGCTCGGTTAATTACGATGAGTCTAAATGGATTGGTCTGCCTATGATTAAGGCTATTGAGAAACCGGATGAGCTTTTGGAGGATTTGTTTGAGGAGGAGTAAGTTGTGGGTTGTGAAATGGTTGTGGGTTGTGGATTGTGTTTATGAATATATATTATTTTTTATAGAAAGAAAAATAGATAAAGTATGGGGTGGGTTGGGAGGAGGAAATATGGTGTT
>CAMZLN010000305.1 GCA_947311465.1 uncultured Saprospiraceae bacterium | reverse complement strand
TTCTACTCCATTTTGATCGAAATTGGAACTAAAATATAATTGACCATTTGCATTGAATAAATTGCCTACACTGCTTGGTTCAATCTCAGAATTGATATCTTTTACTATTTCTTCAAGTGGACTTTTTGCACAAGAATTAGTAAAAGATATCAATTCTGAGATTGAACCAAGCAGTGTAGGCAATTTATTCAATGCAAATGGTCAATTATATTTTAGTTCCAATTTCGATCAAAATGGAGTAGAATTATGGCAGACAACTTCAGCCTTGGATAGTGCGAATATTGTCAAAGATATCAATCCAGCCTTTTTAGATGCAAATCCTATCCCCTATTTATACCATGAAGGCCTACTATATTTTGGAGTTTACAGGTCTGGATTTGATGAATTATGGATCAGTGATGGGACTGAATTAGGAACCGTTTTCATCAAAACGGTCAAGGTGAATTCTATGACTACAATCAATGGGAAAATTCTCTTCAGTGGACAAACACAAAGTGATGGAAAAGAATTATGGATCACAGATGGAACAGAAGCAGGAACTCATATACTAAAAGATATCCTTGCTGGACCGCAATCTACAAATCCTTCATCATTTACTGTAATTGGTCAAACCCTTTATTTTGCAGCAGCAGATACATTGCATGGTGAAGAATTGTGGAAATCAGATGGGACAGAAGCAGGAACTCAGCTTGTAAAAGACCTAAACACAGGTAGTGATTTTTCAAGTCCATCTAATTTCATCAAATTAAACGACAAATTATATTTCACCTGTTACCAACCCGAAACAGGAATAGAATTGTGGGCTTCAGATGGCACAGAAGCAGGAACCACTTTAGTAAAAGATATTAATCCTATGGGAGGATTTGGATTACCCAATCATCTTACTGTAATAGAAAATACATTATTCTTTCTTGCGAGTGATGGTGTATCTGGCAGTGAAATTTGGAAATCTGATGGAACAGAAATAGGTACCATTCTAGTAAAAGACCTAGCAGTAGGAATTGCTCCTGCCAATATCACAGAACTTGTTGATTTCAATCAAACCCTGTATTTTACTTTTTATGACAACACTTCTGGTCATCAATTATGGAAATCCAATGGGACAGATGAAGGTACTTTTAAAGTATTTGATATCCATTCAGGTTTACTAAACAATGAAGAATATATTGGTAATTTAACAACAAAAGGAGATCAATTGTTCTTTGTAGGAAATGATATTGAACATGGAAAAGAATTATGGGTTTTGAATACGGGAATACAACCACCACATCTTTTGGATATTAATCCAAATGGAAGCAGCAATCCATCCAATTTAACTATTGTGGATGACCAATTGGTTTTTACCACCCAAATCGACAAGGAAATCAGCCTTTGGAAAACAGATGGTACATTCCCCAATACAAAAATCATTTACACTGCTCCTATCAAAACAGCATCATCCAATATTAGAGAGATATATTCATTTTTTGGTGATAAACTAATATTTAACGCTCAAGATGAAAACGGTAACGAACTTTGGATATCCGATGGTACAAGTGAAGGAACACACATCTTAAAAGATATTGATACCTTAGGAAGTAGCAATCCAAAGCAATTTACTAGCTTAGGTAACATAATAGGTGATAACTTAGTCTTTGTAGCTTCCACACCAGAGACAGGAGAAGAATTATGGAAAACAGACGGTACCCAAGCGGGGACTCAAATGATTAAAGATATTAAACCTGGAGAGCAAGCTGCAACTATTAATAGTATGAAAACACTACCAACATTAGTTTCGGAAGACTATATTGTTTTCGTAGCCAATGATGGAAATACAGGAAAAGAATTATGGACAACCAATGGTACTGAATCAGGGACCCTATTGGTAAAAGACATTCGTCCAGACAATTCATCCAGTTCGCCAAAAGATTTAACCGTAATGGGTGGAATGGTCTTCTTTTCTGCAGTTGGTCCAGGAACGGGAAAAGAACTTTGGAGATCCAATGGTACAGAAATGGAAACACAAATAGTGAAAGATATCAAAACGGGAACTTCATCCAGTTACCCAAGAAATCTTCATGCCGTAAATAATACCTTATACTTTACAGCAAAAGACAACGATTATGGAACGGAACTTTGGAAAACAGATGGAACAGATGAAGGTACCCTAATGGTAAAGGATATCCTTCTTGGAACGGAATCTTCTCGACCAAATAACCTTACTCACATTGGAGATCAACTCTATTTCACAACCAATCTATCTGATACAACTTTTTTATGGACATCAAATGGAACTGATGAAGGAACAAAAATAGTTGTCACTTTCTCCAATATTACTACAAATATACAAGGCTTATCAACTGTAAATAATAAATTGTTTTTTTTAGTTAATAAAGCAAATACAGGAAATGAGTTATGGATAAGTGATGGTTCAAGAGCAGGAACACATATTATAAAAGACATCAATCCTGGAGTAAATTCTTCCTTTGCAAGTATTCCTGTCTTTCTAAAAAACAAATACTATTTCACCGCAAATGACGGTATTCATGGCGGTGAATTATGGGAAACAGATGGATCAAGCGAAAATACAAAAATGGTAAAAGACATCAATAAAGGAGCAAAAGGTAGTTTTCCTAAAAATCTAGTAGTTCAAAACCAAGAAACATTATTTTTCATAGCAGATGATGGTTTTATAGGAAAAGAACTTTGGAAATATGTTCCAATTGATGATTGTATTTCCGCTGTCGCCCCTGAATTGACAACTTCAACAACTCAGATTTGCAGTGGTGAAACCGCTACAATCAATATTGCTTCTTCCTCGAATTTAAATGGAGCGACGAAATGGTTTTTGTACTCCAAAAGTTGTGGTGAAATCTTGGAAGACAGCACAGCATCTTTAAGTTTCGAAGTAATGCCTTCAGAAACGACTGATTATTATATCCGTGGAGAAGGAGGATGTACCACGCCAGGAGTATGTACACCCATTACAATTTCAATTTTCAATACGGTAGATACAATTTTCATTGAAAAAACAGCCTGCGGTAGTTATGAATATAATGGAGAAACCTATACAGAATCAGGTAATTACTTCAATACCTTCCCAAATGCAAATGGTTGTGATAGTGCTTCTTTATTGAGTTTGACTATTATTTCGATTGATGATTCGATTGCATTAACAGATGCAACACTTTCCGTTTCAGAGCAAAATGCACAGTATCAATGGATAAGTTGTGATGATAACGCAAATATTGAAAATGCAAATGGCGCTACATATACAGCTACAGAAACGGGCAATTATGCATGTGTCATTACCCTAGGAGAATGTACGGACACCACGAGTTGCGAAATGGTCACCATTATTTCCAATCAAGATTTGGAAAATAAAAATCACAAAATATATCCTAATCCTACATCTGGAAATTTATTCTTGGATTTAAGTAATATTCATTCAGAAGTTAAAATTTCCTTAATTGATGTTTTGGGTAAAATCGTTTTCAACTCTACGGAGTATAATAATCAAATAATTGTAATTTCAAATGAATCTAGAAACGGGATTTACTTTTTGAGATTGGAGTATGAAGGTGATGTTTATTTGGAGCGGGTTGTTTTTGAGTAAACAGCGGACAACGGTTTTCAATCTATTAAAACTACATTTAGAAAGAATTATTTATTTATGTTAGTCTTCAATTATTATTTATTATTTAAAGTGTTGATTTTATTTTTTTTTTTATTATTATTGTTAACAAATGTCATATACTTTATCAAAAAACGTTTCGAATCACTGGGGTTGGAAATATGATGGCAGCGTGTTTGAAGACACGTTTTAGCAGAGGCTCGACCAATGGCGGGCCGTAGATGAAGAAGGGGCAGCCAATCTCGTTCTGTAATTGGTCAAAACGTGTTGACGCTGAAAGTTTTTGAGTTATTCTCTTTTTTTAATGAAAATTATGAAAGTTATAATAGCAAATATGCAATAAAGAACTATTTTCCCTTGGGTTTACATTTTTTAACACAAAGCTTTGTATTTA
>CAMZLN010000304.1 GCA_947311465.1 uncultured Saprospiraceae bacterium | reverse complement strand
GATATTCAGACGTTGTACATTCCTAACGTACCAAATTTTGATGGAAAAGTTGTTTTAGATCCTAATGTAAAATTATTATTTGAAGGGAATGTGAAAAAAGAGTAGTTTTCTAATTGAAATTAAAATCATAATTTTACATTAGGATCTAAAACAACTTTTCCATCAAAATTTGGTACGTTAGGAATGTACAACGTCTGAATATCTGTATATACATTAAACGATTGAAGTTTTACCAATTTACCATTTTTGTCATAAAGACCAATTTCCAAAGGAAATTTCATTTTATCAGGATTAGCAACGGTTACAGAGACGGCATTATTTTTATAAATCCATTTGCCATCAAGATTAGGGTGTCCTGCATTGTACAGCCAAGTATCAAAAAAATCACGGAGGCTCATGCCACTTGCAGATTCCATTTGTCGTTTAAAGTCTTCTGTATCTGCATTTCCCCCTTTGTACTTATCGTAAAATGCTCTAATTCCTTTCCAAAAAGCTTTATCTCCAATTTTGTTTCTCAACATGTGCAAAACCCATGCTCCTTTTTGATAAGAATTTGGATTTAATAGAGAATTGATGTCTTTGTATAATGTATCTACAACAGAGCTTTTTTGTTTTCTTGAAAAACCAATAGCCGTCTCCCTTTCAGACAGTAATCGTTTATTCATAGCATCCACCCCATATTTTTCTTCAAAATATAAATCCGTAAAATAAGTAGCAAAGCCTTCACTTAACCAAATATGTTCCCAATCCTTTTCTGATACACTATTTCCAAACCATTGATGAGCGATTTCATGTGCCATCAAATCTTCATGGGTTTCATCGCCTGTTACAGAATTTTCAAAATAAAAAATACAACTTGCATTTTCCATTCCCCCATATCGAGTTTTGGATTGAACATTCGCCAATTTTTCAAAGGGATACGCCCCTACATTCTCAGAAAAATATTTTAAAATATCTTTTGCTTTTCGGTATTCAATAAAACCTGCATCACGATCATCAGTATAAACCCAAGAAGAAACGGGAATATTATTATAACTACCCGTTCTTTTTACTGCAAATTGTGCGACACCGATTACCATAACCTTGGTGGGCAATTCTACATCAGATACCCATTGTGTGAATTTTCGACCACCATCTAAATTGGTTTCTTCGATTTGAGTCCCATTTGCAATCACTTGATAGTGCTCAGGAGCAGTAATATTAAAAGTAACGGTTGCTTTGTCAGAAGGATGATCCACACACGGAAACCATTGATGAGCCCGATTTGGCCAATTATCACCAAAAAAAGTACGATCCCCATTTCTAGATTTTGAAATCACAAGTCCATCCGCTGGAATTCCTTTATAATCAATTTCGAAGGTATATTCCTGCATGGCTTTCGTCGTTATTGGCAACAAAAGTTCAAGCTTGTCCCCTATCAAATAAAAAGGGATATTTTCACCAGAAGAAGTAATTTTTGAAACTTTCATTCCTTTTCCTGAAGATTTCTTTCCAACGAGATCAAAAATCACTCTGGAAACAGGTTCTTTTATTAAAGCAGTAATCAAAGCTTTTCCTTGGATAATATCATTTTTATCATTGATGTTGATATTTAAGGTATAGTGTTTTATATCAATATGATCAACCGCACTTTCTTTTTTCTGAGCCAACAATTGCCCAAAAAGGTTTATTATTAGTAAAAAAGTGATAAAAAGTTTGTTATTCATAATGGTTTATTTTATTGAACTAGATTGGATAATTCCACCGCCCACAATATCATCACCTTCATAAAATACGGCAGATTGTCCTGGTGCTACCCCTTTCACATTAGCTAAAAAAGATACATCAATTTCATCACCAATGGTTTTCACAAGACTCAATGTTCCAGGATCATTATACCTAATCTGAGTAGTCAACTCCATAGATTCAGGTATTTTATCATATTTCATAAGATTATACTTTCCAACTTTCATACCATTTCTAAACAAATCTTCAACTTTCCCCAAGACAACGGTATTGGATGGAGCAATTATTTCTGTTACATACATGGGTTCTCCTAGAGCAATTCCTAATCCCTTTCTTTGACCAATGGTGTAAAACGGATAACCTTTATGAGTACCAAGGATATTCCCTTTGGTATCTAAAAAGTTTCCACCATTTACTTTGGCTTCTAATCCATCAACATTTCTTTTCAAAAATCCATGGTAATCATCATCTGGGACAAAACAAATTTCGAAACTTTCTGCTTTTTTTGCCAACTCCAAATGCCCCCAATCCGCAGCCATTTGTCTGATTTCGGGTTTAGTATAATTTCCTAATGGAAAGTTACTTCTACTCAAACAATGCTGATCCAATCCCCATAAAACATAAGATTGATCTTTTCTATTATCTTTACCTTTTGTAATAAAACGGCGACCATTTTGCTCTTTTATTTTGGCATAATGTCCTGTTGCAATAAATTCACAATCCAAGGCATCCGCCCTACGAATCAAAGCGCTCCACTTGATATGCGTATTGCACAACACACAAGGATTTGGAGTACGACCCGCCATATATTCATCAATAAAATTATCAATCACAAAATTGCCAAATTCATCTCGAATATCTATAATAAAATGTGGAAATCCCATATTAACGGCTACAGTTCTCGCATCATTAATCGAATCCAAACTACAGCAACCCGTTTCCTTTTTGCTACCTCCTGAATTGGCATAATCCCATGTTTTCATAGTGATTCCAATCACTTCATACCCTTGCTCATGCAACATCATTGCAGCAACAGTGCTATCAATTCCGCCACTCATGGCAACCAAAACTCTTCCCTTCTTACTCATATTATTGTTCTTTTAAGTTCTTAAGCAGGTGGACAACTATTACGGTACTTTTTCCTTTCGATTTAAACAAAACTTAGTTAAAAAAATACACAGAAAACCATATATCCATCTACATATTTCAACGCTCATGTAGAGACAAAGGTTCTATGGATTAAATAAAACTCTTTTCCCCAATGTGCCTTCAATAATTTGCCCATTTTGATAAACCACATTGCCATTCACTATAGTATGTGTAATTTCTCCTTTAAAAGTCATATTTTCCAAAGGAGACCATCCACATTTATATAGTAAATTATCTTTCGTTACGGTTGTTTCTCCCTCTAAATCAAGTATTACAATATCCGCCCAATATCCCTCATCTAAAAAGCCACGTTTTTCTACATTAAAACAACGAGCAGGCGCATGACACATTTTATCAACAATTTTTTCTAGGCTAATCATACCTTTCTTATAAAAATCCAACATCACGTATAGAGCGTGCTGCACCAATGGCAATCCAGAAGGTGCTTGTAAATATTTATTATCCTTTTCAGCAATTGTATGTGGAGCATGATCCGTTGCAATAATATCCAATTTATCATCCAAAAGCGCTTGAAAAATGGCATTTTGGTCCTTTTTAGATTTAATTGCAGGATTACACTTAATTTTTGCTCCTAGAGTTTCATAATATTCATTATTAAAAAATAGATGATGAACACAAACTTCAGCAGTTATTTTTTTATTTTCTAATGGCATTTCATTTTCAAATAATGCAATTTCTTTGGCCGTAGAGATATGCAAAATATGCAAACGAGTACCATGTTTTTTCGCCAATTCAACAGCCATTGATGATGAAATATAACATCCAACATCATTACGAATTTCGGGATGACAAGCAATAGGAATATCTTCACCATATTTTTCGATATAGATTTCAGTATTTTTTCGGATAGTTTCTTCATCCTCACAATGAGTCGCAATCAACATCTTTACCTGCGAAAACAAATCTTCCAAAGTAACTGGATTATCCACCAACATATTCCCCGTACTAGAACCCATAAATATTTTTATCCCACAAACATTTCTAGGATTTGTTTTAAGCACTTCTTCCAAGTTATCATTTGTAGCTCCCATAAAAAAGGAATAATTAGATAAAGAAGATTCGGAAGCCGTTTTATATTTTTTTTCTAATTCCACTTGAGTTACAGCAGGAGGTTTAGTATTAGGCATTTCCATAAATGTCGTTGTACCACCAGCAACAGCAGCTCTTGATTCTGAGAATATATTTGCCTTATGGGTCAGACCAGGTTCTCTAAAATGGACTTGATCGTCAATAATTCCAGGAAGGATGTGTTTTCCTTTTGCATCAATTATTTTATAGATGTCCTTCCTTGGAATATTCTTTCTAATTTCCAATATTTTCCCATCACTAATTAAAATATCAGCTTGAAATATCTTATTTCTATTGATTAATTGACCGTTTACTATTAAAATCATACCGTTTAATATTTTTGCCAAAATTAAGTCCTAGAATTGTATTTGTTGCAATAATTTTCGATAGTTTTGTATGATAACCATTATTTTTGAACCTGAATTAGCGATTACAATGGAAAAAAACCTATTTCATAAAGATTTCACCCTAGGAATATTAGGTGGTGGCCAACTTGGAAAAATGTTAATTCAAGAAGCAAACCATTGGAATATTAAAACTTTTGTTTTAGATAAAGATAAAACCATGCCTGCGGCTCAGGTTTGCACCCAGTTCTTTGAAGGTGATTTTAATAATTTTGATGATGTTTATAATTTTGGTAAAAAAGTAGATTTACTGACTATAGAAATTGAACATGTAAATATTGAAGCCTTATTGAAACTTGAAAAAGAGCAAGTAATGATTCATCCAAGTCCAAAATCACTTGCAATTATTAAAGATAAGGGACTACAAAAAGAGTTTCTATTAAAGAATAATTTACCAACATCAAGTTTTAATATTTTTGATACCAAGGAAGAAATTATTTCAGCGATTGATTCTGGAAAATTGACATATCCATTTGTTCAAAAAGCAAGGTTATCTGGTTATGATGGAAATGGCGTTGCTATTATTCGAAATTATTTTGATCACAAAAAACTTCTAAATACGCTATCCATTGTTGAACCATTAGTTGATATTGAAAAAGAATTATCAGTAATTGTAGCAAGAAATCCTAATGAACAAATAACTGCATTTAGTGTTTCGGAAATGGTTTTTCGTCCAGAAAAAAATTTAGTCGATATGGTGCTTTCTCCAGCGCGAATAGATTCTGAAATTGCGAAAAAAGTTAAAGAAATTGCTATAGAAACTATTTCTAAATTTGAAATGTGTGGGTTATTAGCTGTAGAGTTTTTTCTAACTAAAAGAGGAGAAATATTCATAAATGAAGTTGCTCCTAGACCCCACAACAGCGGTCATCATACTATGGATAATTGCTATACTTCACAATTTGAACAACATATACGTGCCATTTCCAACTTACCATTAGGAAAAACGACAGAGTTTTGTCCTGCAATAATGATCAATCTTTTAGGAGAAGTAGGATATAAAGGAATCCCTTATTATGAAGGAGTAGAAATGGCATTGAAAATTGATGGTATATCCATTTATTGTTATGGAAAAACATCCACACGAGCATATCGAAAAATGGGTCATGTAAATATCCTTGGAGATTCTGTAAATGATGTAATTGTCAAAAGTAGAATTATCAAAGATTCTATAAAAATTATTTCAAAATAAAATTACATCCAAACAATGGGCAAAAAAATGCTTATAAGTATAGTCATGGGATCGGATTCAGACCTTCCCGTTATGAAACAAGCCGCAGAAGTACTTGAACAATTGAATATTCCATTTGAATTAACGATTGTATCGGCACATCGCACACCACATAGATTAGTAGAGTTTAGTGAAAATGCGCATAAAAGAGGCATAAAAGTTATTATTGCAGGAGCAGGTGGCGCCGCTCATCTTCCAGGAATGGTTGCTTCCATGTCTCCTCTGCCAATAATTGGTGTCCCCATTAAATCCAGTAATTCGATAGATGGTTGGGATTCAATATTATCAATTTTACAAATGCCAAGCGGAGTCCCTGTTGCAACTGTAGCTTTAAATGGGGCAAAAAATGCAGGAATATTGGCTGCTCAAATTATAGGGTGTAGCGATAAAAAAGTAATGAATGATATTATTAAATTCAAAGAGAATTTAGCAAAAGAAGTAGAAAAAAAATATAAAAGGCTTGAAAAAGTGGGCTATAAAGTTTATAAAAAATAAATACCAATCAAAAAAAGTGTCTGCTGACAAAGTCAACAGACACTTTTTATTTTACTGAATATCAATAAGAAAACCCAGTTGCTTGTCCGAAGGACAAGACAACTGAATCCTTTTCTTATTAATCAATCATGATCATCTTCT
>CAMZLN010000303.1 GCA_947311465.1 uncultured Saprospiraceae bacterium | reverse complement strand
GTATGTATGCTTCTCTGTAAATATTTTCATCCTTTTTGAATCATGAATGAACACCAAATTTTTGACTAATTAATTAAAAAACATCAAAAAAAACAAATATGTGAAACCAAATAAAATTTTGATTTTTAAAATTTCATGTGTTTTTTTTAGGCTTCAAGGTAGAGCCTATTTCAATTTTAGAATAAGAGCAGTCGCTTCTTTTTGGAATTCACCCTTTTTATTGGAGAGTTCTGTAAGATAAGCGACTGCTTTTTTATTTTGATCTTGTTTTATAGCAGAAAGCGCAAGATACCAAGTTGCTTGATCATACTGTAATACATCATTGATTCTCACTTGCATAAGGTAGTCATCTGCTGATCTTAGTTGTTCAAGTTTCAAGGATGTAATTCCAGCTTTCAAATATGGATCAAAACGATTGACTGATTCGCCACTTGCGATGGCTTTTTCAAATAATTGCAAAGCAAGTGAATAGTTCTTCGTATTATAAGCATCAACACCTTGATCATAAATAGATTTCGAGCTATTTGTTCCGCGAGTACCACTTTTTTGGTAGCTAAAATTATTTTCTTTGAAATTATCGGAAACAAGGGCATCTTCTCTATTGATTTCAGAATATTGTTTGATTCCTATTGTCAAAATAACAAGTCCTATAAATACAGCCGCAACTTTTGCAACTAGCGTATAGATATTTGATTTTTTAGATTGCTTTTCTTTGCTTATTTTTTTAGCATTAGTAATTTTTGAATCTACTTCATCTAAAGTAATTTTTAGATCTTTCATCTCAAAATCTTCTAAACCATCGAGAGCATCTGAACATAAACTACAGTCAAGGGCATGATTTTCAATTTCAAATCTTTGATTATTGTCAAGAAGATTCTTTTTGTATAAAATGAAATCTTCTTTATTGATGCAGGGTGTATTTGTATTAGAAAAAATTTTCATTATTAAAATTGTGTTTTTTTATCAGGTAATTTTTAATGTTTCTTCTACCATTTTGTATCGCACTTCTTACATTATCACGGGTTAAACTAGTTTCTGTAATAATTTGATTATAACTCAATTTTTTATAATAAAACAGTGATATACACTGTTGTTGCTCTTTAGGTAGTGTTTCAAGTGCAAGGAAAACCAAGTGGGCTAAATCATGCTGCTTATTGAATAGAGCATCGAAGTTCAAAAATTCCATAAATATTTCTGACTTTTTTTCTGCATCATCTAAATTTACAAGTATTTTACGTTTTTTGATGTACTTAAAAGATGCATAAACGGCAATAGAATAGATCCAGTTTTTGAAATTTAAAATTTCTTTTTTAGGTGGATTGACAAGTAATTTTAGGAAAAGTTCTGAAGTAATATCTTTACTAGCACTTCGGTCTTTAGTGTATTTTTGAGATACAAGGATGATAGATGTATAATATCGACTATACAAAATGTCAAAATACAGATGCTTCTCTGTTTTTTGAAATAGACGAATCAATTCTTCATCGCTTAAGTCCCGTAATAGATTTTTATTTTGTTGCATTAAATTGAATAACGAACAAACGCCCTTTAGTATTTATTGATAAATGCAGTTCCTTAAAACTGTTACAAGTATAAATGTAAATAAAAAGACCAAATATCAAAATATTCTAGAGCTTTTTTGTAAAACATGTTTTGATTAGATTTTTGCTCTTTTTAGTACAGCTTCAATATGTTGCATGAAATCTCTTTTTCGCTTGGAAGGAGCATGTATAAATCCAACTAATAAAGTGAGCGTATTGGTCTTTTCGTTTAGCACTAAATAAGATGCCAAAGCCCCCCCCATAAAGTCGTTTTCAATTTCCCAAATCCCCTTTCCTTCTAAGGCATATTTGTTGTTAATTTGCGTCACCTGCGTTAAAAAAGGAAGATCTCTATCATTGAGTTGCATAAAACTACCTTTGACGTCTGTAGTTATGTACTTTTTACCAATTTCGTTGATTAATGATTTTAAATAATCAGATGTCAACTGTTTTTTGTTTTTATAGGGCAATTGATGAATAAGGATATTACTATTCAATTCTCTATAATCACTTCTAATCCAAAGGAAGTTATCATCTTTTATTGCAATTTTATAAGGACTTGGGATAGGCAATTCAAAACCAAATTTTTCTTGGATAACACTCTTTATCGTATTATTATTACCCATTACGTAAGCGTTTTTCTCAATTTGCTTGCGATCAAATTTTGCTACTTTATTGGTTATTGCAGGATAAGCTTTTCTGAAGTTTTCCATCAATTCCTTTTCACCATGCCCTACTAAATACATTATGATTTGCCCTCGAGCCCATTTGTTTTTCCCAACGGTAACAGAACTGGCTTTTTTATCTCCCAATAATCTGTCTAAATCTTTTAAAACCATTTTAGTAGCTGGTGAAGTCTTATCATCTAGATTGGCTAGAATCAAATACGTTCTTAACTGTTTTCTTAATGGTTCTTCCTTTAATTCTTCCACCGTAAAGTGTCGCAAGTCATGAATTGGTTCTGGCTGGGGTAAGATTAGAAATGGAGCTGCCAAATGATATTCGATTGTATCTTTTAAAGGAGCCATCCATAATTTACTATCTGAAATGATTACAATTTCATTGCTTTTTGCAATAGCGATAGGCGCTGAACTCAATTTTCGTTGTTGTTCTTTAGTACAACTTGTGAAAAGTACAACTAAAAAAAGAATGCTAAGAATATGATTATATAATTTCATTTTACGTATTTTATCGGTTCTAAATATTACAATAAAGATGCCTATTTCATGAATAAGGGTGCAAACTAACGATTATTTATTTTTGGATAGTTCTTCTGAATGAAATTTTAATTTGTTGAGACCCGCATCGAAAAGAGTTCCAAGTTTACCATTTACCATAATCCCTATAAATTTACTTAATGGGTTTGCTCCAAGATCACTTCGCATTAGCCAAGTTACTTTGGTTTTTCCTGAGATTTCTTCAAACTTCCAATTACTTGGACTCGGTTTCGATTTATCGTTTCTAAAAAATATTTTTGTTTCTATAGATTGATTAGGCTTACTTTTAGAAATCTCCATACTGCCACTATCTACATTTGGATTTTTACTTGTCCAAGCATAAGATCCGCCAACACCAATTGTATTTTCTCCGTAATTTATTTTCATCTTTGGGTCGAGTTGTTTCCAAGGAGACCAGTTTTCCCAGTTTTTGAGATCGTTTACTTGAGCAAAGACTAGATCAATTGGAGCATCGATGGTCACCGTAGAATTTACATTCAATTCATTGGGAAGCACAAAATAGCCAATCGTAAAAAATAGAATTATTCCTGATGTTATAAGTAATAATTTTTTTCTCATGTTGTAGTAAAGATATTTTTAGGAAAAGCCAAATATATACAAATCAAAGGCAATTTGAGCTACTTTTGCGAAAAAATGCTATATTTAAGCTTATATTTCATTTCCAACTTGGGTTAACTTTAAATCATAAATCGTAATTATGACTTCATTATATGGAATTCTTGCTTTAATCGCTGCTGCATTTTTGGCATATTTTAATCCGAAAGGAAAAAAATCTGATGATTTGGCAGATATATTGGATGACGTTTTTAATCAACAGAAACCTGCGAAACCTGTTCCTTCAAAAGTTATTCAAGACTGGGAATGTATTCCATTTGTAAAATTTGGTCCATTTAAAAAAGATTTTTCTGAAAATGACATTTTGAAAATAGTAGGCACAGAGCATCTTTCACGATTAGAATTACCCTTGAATGAAGAAAATATTCAATATTCTTCCATTTTATTTGGTGGAACAAATGATGAATTAATCATTGATTGGTACGCAACTGCTCCTTATATGAAAATCGAAAGTATTCGTGCTCAACATGATGGAACTCATTGGAAAACTGCGGAAGGCATCACTGTAGGAACACCATTGGAAGTACTTGAGAAAATAAATCAAAAATCTTTTCCTTTTTATGGATTAGAGTGGGAGCATTCTGGATTAGTTTCGGAGTGGAATGGTGGTGTGGTTAAAAATGGAATTGCTGTTAATCTTATAGCATTAAATCCTGCCGCTGCAATTCCTGTTTTAGTGGGCGAAACGGTTTTTAGTTCAAACCAGTCCGAAGCGATTCAATCAGATATGGAAGTGGTGAGTATGGAAGTGAAAATGAATTAGTTGAAAGTGTATATTTATTTTTTCACAGTCCCTTTAATACACTATGCAATAAAAAAGAGCATTTTGAACTAAATCAAAATACTCTTTCTTGTTGACCTACTAGGACTCGAACCTAGAACGACGGAATCAAAATCCGCTGTGTTACCATTACACCATAGGTCAATTCAACTCTAATATTATTAAAGCGGTGCAAATTTACAACAAATTTTATTTATAGTAAAGGGATTTTGAAAAAAAAATATTTTTTTGGTAGGAATGTGGTTCTTTGACTGAAGTTATGGATTCTGAAAAATAGAAGATATGAAAGGTTTTATTCCGTTTTTTATTTTTTTTACAACTCATTCTCAACAACTTACAAAAAAAAATACTTTTTTTGTGATTTTTATTTGTGGAATAAGAAAAATGTTATTATATTTGTCATATAATTGATATTCCCCATGTCAATTTTTAAACTAGCGTGTTACATAAAAAATAGATAATAAAAAAAATAAGGCTTTCTGATTTCAGATTGTCCTGTAATTAGTATTTTATAATTTTAATATATCAACATGCGAAAACAAACTTACCTCATTAGCCGCGCGGGGGGGGGGTTGGGGGGGGGGGGGGGGGGGGGGGGGGG
>CAMZLN010000302.1 GCA_947311465.1 uncultured Saprospiraceae bacterium | reverse complement strand
TCAAAATATCAAGGATGGTGAATTGACTAATAAAATAGATTCTCCATTAGTATATAGACTTTTAGAAGAGATAAATGTTCAATCTTCTGTTTATTACCAAGCAAGGGTAAATAATAGAAGTGAAGATTTGGATGCATAGTTTTAAAAGTCTATATACTAATGGAGAATCTATTTTATTAGTCAATTCACCATCCTTGATATTTTGATCTCCAAATGTAATTGCTCCACCTGGACAAGCGGTCTGACATGCAACTCGTACATCACTATCCGCAAGTCTTCTACCTTCAATTTTTGCATGTAATTTACCATCTTGCAAACGTTGAACACAGAAAGAACATTTTTCAATTACTCCACGTGCTCTAACCGTAACATCAGGATTCAATACCATTCTCACAATATTATCATTGTAGTATAATGAATCTTCTCCAACAGAATTTTGTTGATTATCTCTAAAACTATCTGCACTTGTATAATCCAACCAATTAAAACGTCTAACTTTAAACGGACAGTTATTTGCACAATATCTTGTACCGATACATCTGTTATAAGCCATTTGATTTAAACCTTCTGAACTATGGTTTGTCGCATTTACTGGACAAACATTTTCACAAGGTGCATTATCACAATGTTGACACATTACAGGTTGGAAAACAACATTTGGATTTTTCGCATCCCCATAATAATATCTATCAATTTTCAACCAAGTCATTTCATGATGACGAGAAACTTCATATTTTCCAACAACAGGAACATTATTCTCCGCCATACATGCAACAGTACAAGCTCCACATCCAGTACAAGCATTCATGTCGATATGCATACCCCAATGATGACCTTGGCTATATAAATCTTCTGAATATTCTTCAAAAGGATACATTGTTTGCTCATTACGGTGCTTAGCCATTACTCTAAACTCACCGATTGTTTTTTCCAATTCATCAACGTCCTTCAAACTAGACTGATAAATGATACTTCGATCAACAAACGCACCTTGATATCCTTTCTTTATATATCCTACTGCTATTTCATCTAAATTGGTATCCTTTTGCTCTCCTTCTCCTTTCACACCCATTGTGTGATGATATTGAACACAAGCAAAATCCTTTTCTTGTCCAACAATATCGGATACTTTCACTTCTGTATTATAATATCTTGTATTTCCTTCTGCATCCAAAGTAGCCCAAGGAAAAGTATTTACACCAACATTTTCTCCTACTGCGTTCACTACCGAACGACCATATCCTAATGCTAAAGCAACCGTCCCTTCTTTTTGCCCAAATTGAGGGACAGAAACAAAAGTTTCCGTTGAATTACCTACAGTTACATCCAATTTATCCGCAATACCGAAAATCGTCTGAGAACCAGTTCCTCTAAAACCTTCAAATTGATCATCTCCATTCCAAGAAACTGGAACCATAAGGTAATTCCCCCAAACTGTTCTAGTAATTGGATCAGCCATTTCTTGTAACCAAGGATTTTCACCATAGTTTCCTGCACCTATATTTACAGTCTCAACTAAGCTCAATTCTAACTCGCTATTTGATGGTTTATTTATTTTTGCTAACGCACTTGAAATATCTCCAGAAAATTCATAGGTAACTGCATCTTGAGCAATTTCATATACTCCATTTGCTAATTTCTCATCCCAAAAGCTTCTAAAACCAGATGTTTCTGGCATAAATTTATTTTTCCAAGCTGTTTTTAAATATTCATAATAAGGTTGCTCTGCTTCCATTGACATACCAGCCCAAGTCATAAAACTCTCTTCACCTTGTCTAGTTTTGTACAATGGTGCAATAGTAGGTTGAATCAAACTATATTGACCACGTTTTGGTTCAACGTCTCCCCAAGCTTCTAAATTATGATGCTTTGGAGCAAGATATTGACAGTCCGCTGCCGTTTCATTCATAGATTCACTCAAAGAAACTCTCAATCCTACTTTAGACAATGCTTCTCTAAATCGAGCAGAATTTGGCAAGTCATAACTTGGATTTGCATTCCAAAAGAATACTGCATCAACATTACCTGATTGCATATCCAAAATCATTTCTTGAACTTGTCTATCTATTCCTTGTCTTTGATATGAAACCGCACCAAAATCAATCGTGCTTCCATAACTGCCTAAAATCTCATTGATTTTATTAATTAAAATTTGTTCTCCAACGTTGTTTGAATTAGAAACCACCAAACACTTTCCTTGGTGAGATTTCAATTCCTGAGCCAATTTGCCCATTGCTGCTTTAGCTCCAAAAGAAGGTCCATTTACACCCCCACCCAAAGCACTTAGTAATCCAGCAATTGCTGCACCCTGCTCTGAAGGCTTAATTTGAATTCTATTATCTGCATTTGAACCCGTCAATGACATTCCTGCTTCTACACAAACCAATCTTGACATCTTTGCTCCATCAGCACGATCAACTTTTCTATTCTTTACAAATTGCTTAGTATATTCAATTGGAGAAATCCAAGTTCCAAGAAAATCAGCACCAAAACTAACAATCATATCAGCATTATCAAATCTATAATTTGGTACAACCTGTTGTCCAAAACTTTTTTGATTTGCCTCTAAAATCGCTGAACTCGAAATCGGATCATAAGTAACTAACTTTGTATTTGGAAATTTCGCATGAAAATCCTGAAATACCTGCTTAGTTGTAGGACTCATTTCTGTATTAGTTACAATACGAATTCTACTTCCTTGATTCAACTTCGCTAAAATAGCAGTATCTAAATCCGCCCAGCTCATTTCTTCAACAGTTGTTCCATTTACTTTACCAGGAAACTGCGCTCTATTTTTATTATACAATCCTAAAACAGAAGCCTGTGCTCTTGCACTAGTTCCTCCACCTGTCACAGATGAAAGCACATTTCCTTCAATTTTAATAGGACGACCTTCTCTTGTTTTAACCAATACAGAGCAATAATCACCTCCGTTTACAATCGATGATGCATAATATGTAGGTACACCAGGTACGATAGTATCGGGTTTCTTTACATAAGGAATTGCTCTTTTTACAGGAGCATCACAACTAGCTGCAATTGTAGCAGCCCCCAATCCAAATCCAAGATACTTCAAAAAATCTCTACGATCTGTTTTCATACGGTCAAGCGTCTGCTCATCCTTAATAACTTTCTCAATGGGTAATCCTAAGATTTCGCCTCCAGTTACTTCTTCAAACTTAGGATCGTTATTCTTATCAGTAATACCTAACCAAATGTTATTAGACTTCTTCATCTGTGTATTAATGTTTTAGTTTATTGGCAATTGCCAGAGTCCACAATAAATTGGGACGAATTTTTCAAATAATTATATATATATATTCTAGTAATGACATTTTTGACATTCCAAGCCACCAATATCAGAAACTTTGACACTAGATCTTTCACCAGATTTAAGTTCTTCATGAAACTTTTCATAAGATTCATAATACTCATTCCCCGAAAATTTCACATCTGTTTTTCTATGACAATTGATACACCATCCCATAGATAAAGGAGAATGTTGTTCAACAATTTCCATTTCTTCTATTTTACCATGACATGTTTGACATTCCAATTTTCCAACAGTAACATGCTGAGAGTGATTATAATAAACATGATCTGGAAGATTATGAATTCTAACCCAAGGAATTGGACCACCTACATGCTTCTTTACATCAGTAGTCAATGATTTCTTGATATGTTTCCATTGTTTCTTAACAATATCACGGTCATCATCATTATTTAAAGCAATCCATTTTTTATAAATCTTGGCTACTTCATCCATACTCATATTTTCATAATCATCAATATATGTACCCGTATTTGGATTAAAACCGATAGAAGCATAGATTTTCGTAATCTCACCTGTTCCATAAGTACTACCTTTCTTTACAGCAGCATGACAATTCATACATGTATTTGCTGCGGGAATCACTGAATGCTTACTTCTTCTTGCCCCATCGTGACAAAATTTACAATCAATTTTCTGAGTACCAGCATGTGTCTTATGCGAAAATTTAATAGGCTGATCTGGTTGATAACCTTGTTGTCTACCTATATTCATAGCACCATTAATCGTAAAGTATCCACCCAAAATAGTAGCAATAAGCAAAACTAATCCGACAAAATTCTTTCCAGTAAAAACATCAACCAAAGAAACACGATTAGGAGACCTACCAGCTTTAACATCTACAGTTTGCTGTAATTTGCCATTCACAAAAAATAGAATTATTGCAAAAAGAGCAAGCAGAGCAAAAAGTCCTATATACATCCAGTTGCTACTTCCAGTATCTGCTGCATCAGTAGTACCAGCAACATCTGTTTCTGCCACTTTTTTCACACCATAAGTGCCATTTTCAACACCATTAACATAAGCTAAGATATCAGCAATTTCACCATCTTTCAAGTTTGGAAAACTTGTCATTGGTATTTTTTTAAACTCATTGAAAAGATTCACAGCATATTCATCTCCTGATTCAATAACTGCAGTTGAATTTCTAATCCATTGCTTCAATAAATCTTCTTTTCCAGCCCAACGATCTTGAACGCCACCTAAAGCAGGTCCAGTCATTTTGGTCTTCATATCTTTACTATGGCATGCAGCACAATTATTTTTAAATAACTTCTTACCATTATCTAGTGCACTTTTATCCGCACCTGTTGCAGCCGCAGCACCACCTTCTGTTGCAGTAGCTTTTTTTACTGCACCATAAGTACCATCAGAAACTTGTTTGATATACAATAATATATTTTTAATATCATCGTCAGACATGTCTGAATTTGGCGGCATTGGTATTTTATTGTTCTCTTCGAACACTTTTTTTGCATAAGCATCACCACTATCCAAGACTTTTTGGGGATCTTTCACCCATTGAATCAATAAATCTTCTTTTCCCTTCCAACGCTCATGTATGCCAGCTAGACCAGGCCCAACCAATTTGGTTTTCATATCTTTTGCGTGGCACGCAGCACAAACATTCTTGAACAATGTTTTACCCTTCTCAACATCCTGTGCTTGTAAAGAAAACGCAAACAGGAAACTCGCAATTATAACGACAAATTTTGTTGTCAGTGAGTTTTTCATCATGCTATTTATTATTTTGTAAAATTAATTTCAATCTATTTTTAAAATACTTTTTCGAACTCAGTGGCAAATTTAATCAACTAGTTAAAAAATTTAACATTTTACCCAATAAAAAAAACTATTTAGAGACAATCTAAATAATTAAATTGCGACCTTTCCCTTTATTGCAGGGAAAGGGTTGTAATTAACCAGTTCAAAATCTTTATACTTAAAATCAAATATATTTTTTATTTCTTCGTTTAACTTCATTTTCGGTAATTCGCGTGGTGTTCTTGACAATTGAAGATCCACTTGTGCTTTATGATTATCATAAATATGAACATCACCGAAAGTATGTACAAAATCTCCGAGCTGAAGGTTCGTCACTTGTGCGACCATCATTGTCAATAATGCATAAGAAGCAATATTAAAAGGAACTCCTAAAAAAACATCTGCTGATCTTTGATACAATTGACATGATAATTTTCCATTTGCCACATAAAATTGAAAAAATGCGTGACATGGCATCAATGCCATTTGATCCAATTCTCCAACATTCCAAGCACTCACAATAATTCGTCTTGAATCTGGATTATTGTTAATTTGCTCTATTGCATTTGTAATTTGATCGATAGACGAACCATCTGCTTTAGACCAAAATCTCCATTGCTTACCATAAACTGGTCCAAGTTCACCATTGTCATCTGCCCATTCATTCCAAATACGTACACCATTATCTTGAAGATACTTTGTATTTGTATCTCCAGCCAAAAACCATAATAATTCGTGGATGATTGATTTAAGATGAACTTTTTTTGTTGTCAATAAAGGAAATCCTTCTTCGAGATTAAAACGCATTTGATATCCGAAAACACTGCGTGTACCAGTTCCTGTACGATCTGATTTATCAATTCCGTTTTCCTTAATATGCGTTAAAAGCTGTTGGTAATTCTGCAAAACTAAATATTGTCTATTATAATGGTATAATTAGACCGCAAATCTAATATCTTTGTTTCATATTTTTTAATAATATCGAATAAAAATGTCATACAAATCATTATCAGATTGTATCAAAGACTTAAAAAAGCATGGACACCTTATATCAATAAAGGAAGAAGTAGATCCAAATTTAGAAATGGCTGCTATTCACAATCGTATATTTAAACAAAAAGGTCCTGCTATTTATTACGAAAATGTGAAAGGAAGTCCTTTTCCTGCTGTTTCAAATTTATTTGGGACTAAAGAAAGGACAGATTTCATTTTTAGAAATTCAACAGAAAAAGTTAAAAAGGTTATTGATTTGAAAATTGATATTATGCAATTCTTCAAAAAACCAATGACATATATATATACACCTTTCACCGCTTGGAAAGCATTGCCGAAGCAAAAGAAGTTTGGTGCTCCTGTTTTATACGGTGAAACGACCATGGATCAACTCCCACAAATCAAATCATGGAAAGATGATGGTGGCGCCTTTATCACTTTGCCGCAAGTCTTCTCTCTCCCACCCGATTCTGATAATATTATGGATTCGAATATTGGGATGTATAGAATTCAAATGTCTGGTAATGATTATATTCAAAATAAAGAAATTGGTCTTCATTATCAATTACATCGTGGAATCGGCGTTCATCATAAACAATATAATGAGAGTGACAAGCCTTTTAGAGTTTCCATATTTGTGGGTGGTCCACCTGCGCATAGTTTTGCAGCAGTTATGCCTTTGCCAGAAGGTATTTCAGAAATGACTTTTGCAGGAATGCTTGGAAATCGTCGTTTTAGATATACAAAAAAAGATGGACACATTCTATCCAGTGATGCCGATTTTGTAATTGTAGGAACGATTGACAAAAAGAATCAAAAACCAGAAGGTCCTTTTGGAGATCATTTAGGATATTATAGTTTGAAACATGATTTTCCTGTTTTGAAAGTAGAAAAAGTATATCATCGTAAAGATGCGGTATGGCCTTTTACGGTTGTGACTCGTCCACCTGCGGAAGATTCAAGTTTCGGATATTTGATTCATAAATTGGTAAAAAAATTGCTTCACATGAGTTTCCTGGAGTTTCTGATATCAATGCAGTCGATGAAGCGGGTGTTCATCCCTTGCTACTTGTCATTGGAAGCGAACGGTATATGCCTTTCAGAGAGCCAAAACCAGAGGAAATCATTACCCAAGCTTATAAGATATTAGGTACTGGACAAACTTCCTTGGCTAAATATCTATTTATCACTACAAAATTTTCCAACGAACAATTGGATATTCATAATGTAGAATCCTTTTTTATCCATATTTTAGAAAGAGTAGATTGGGAAACAAATCTTCATTTTCAAACTAAAGTAACTATTGATACTCTAGATTATTCTGGGAGTGGATGGAATGAAGGGTCAAAAGTGATTGTAGGAGTCCATGGTAAACCTACACGAACGCTGAAATCTACTTTACCCACTTTTAATTTACCGAAAGGCTTCAATAATCCTCAAGTTATTTTTCCAGGGGCGATTGCTATTGAAGGTCCAAAATTTCAAAAAGAGAATACTGATTTTGAAAATTTAGCTTCTGCTTTAAATAAAGATCTAGTGGATTCGTTTCCATTGATTATTTTGGTTGATGATAGTAAATTTACAGCTCAAAATATTGCAAATTTCGTTTGGGTTACATTTACTCGTTCCAATCCATCTTCAGATGTTCATGGTGTGGACAGTTTTATGGAAAATAAACATTGGGGCTGTAAAGGATCATTAATTATTGATGCACGGGTGAAACCACATCATGCTCCTGCGTTGATTGTGGATAGGGATGTTGAAGAGCGTGTGGATGAGATTTTGGAAAGATATTATGAGCAAAATGATATAAATTCTAAACCCCTATTTTCAAAGAATTTAAAAAAAATTAAAAAAACATCCATAATATTGTAACTTTTTTAAAACAAAGGCGTTTATAAGTTATGGTAGGGTTATTAAGATAATAGTTCGCCTCTTTACAAATTAATATTTAATAATGAATAACGGTACAGTAAAATTTTTCAACGAGAGCAAAGGCTTCGGATTTATTACACCAGATGATGGTGGAAAGGACATTTTTGTTCACGTAAGTGGATTAAATGATGAAATTAGAGAAGAAGACAAAGTTTCTTACGAAGTTGTTGAAGGACAAAAAGGATTGAATGCAGTAAATGTTTCAATCGTATAAATTAAGAATTTATACGTAAATTATATAAGCCCATCAATTGATTTTGATGGGCTTTTTACTTTTACATCAAACACATAATCTGTTAAATTGTAAAGAAATTACCTTCAATTCATTTTCAACAATCTCACATAATATCCTTCTCGTCCCAGTACGCAATCGTCCCAAACTCCTTTTACGATTTCAACTTCTACAGTAACAGTTGTATCAATTCGGGAAACAATATCTTCCTTTGTTACTTTGCTTTCACAAAACTTGATATAATAATCTTGAATAGAACATCGTAAATAGAGATCTTTTCCTTTTGGATTCCAATTTTCATCAACACATGTTTTTTCAATAAGTAGACAAGTTAATTTCATACATCGAATTTACTGTATTTTTTATAAAATCAAAGTGAAAATTTCTAAAATCATTATTTCATAAAAAGACATCTACAAAAAATGTTAAAAATTTATAATATCATTTTTTTTTAGTAACTTGCATCATAAATGAGAAAACATTCGTATGATTAATTCGTACTAATAGGGCAAATACCAACAAAAAGTGGCTAGAAAAAAATTAAAAAAAGAATATAAACGAAAATTCCTTTTAGGTCTTTTCGCAATAGTAGCAATATTTGGAATTGGAACTTTCATGAGTTCACAATCTCATAGTAAACAATATAAGGATTTAGAAGGCTTTCACCTTTTTGAACCCACCATTAAATATGGTTTCACATTGGATACATTAAATATTGAAGAAGGTATTATTCAAAATAATGAATTCTTATCCGACCTGCTTCTACCCCATCATGTTGATTATGTTACCATTGACAAAATTGCTCGAAATTCCAAAGATATTTTCAGTGTAATGCAACTTAGAGCCAATAAGCCCTACATGATTATCAATAAGGATACATCAACTATGGCGGACTATTTCATCTATGAACCAAATGTATATAGATATGTTGTATATGACATTAAAAATCC